>NZ_JAGGQS010000055.1:27203-59760 GCF_018613175.1 Bacillus sp. ISL-47
AACTTTGCGAAAACAGCCAAATATAAAAAAGGGCTGCCCCTTAAGGACAGCCCTCTTTAAATCCATTATATTACCATTTGCCGCAGCAGCATGCTCCGATGATAATTAATAAAATGAACAATACAACGATTAAGGCAAATCCGCCATAACCTCCGCCGTAATGAGCACCTGCTACAGGATATCCATATCCAGGATAGCATTGGTCGTAACCTGCACCAGCAACTGCACCTTTATACATTAACAATCACTCCTCAACAAAGATTTCTTGGGCATTTTCAATATTAATGTATGTGGCAGGGACTTGACCCGCATGTGCATTTGCCCATTTTTAATAAAAAATCGCTTTACCTCATATTTAAGCTTTTCACCATAGGCATTATTAGGGTACGATAACAATAAGGAAATTGTAAAAAATGGGGGGCAAACCAATGAAGAAAAGGAAGATTGGCATATATTTTTTTATCATCACTTTTATTTATGGTTTGTATCAATTATTTGATAGCATATCAAAAGCAGAAAGCGCCAATCCTACTAGTGTTTATGAAAAACTGGCCAGCAAAGAGAATATCAATTATCTTATCATTGGAGATAGCATCGGCAGGGGTTCAGGCGCAACCTCAAAATCAACGGCATGGTTTTCCCGGCTTGAACGGCTTTTGAATAAAGAGTACGGGATTAAAGCCAAGCGACATTCATTAGTACAGAGCGGCGCAACCGCGTTTGAAGGTTTCTATAAGCTGCAGCAATCAAAGCATTTAGGAAAAATTGACTTAACGTTTATCGTCTTTGGGGAAAATGACCGTAAATATATGAATGAAGAGGAATTCTCGTTTTTTTATGAAGGATTGATCCGGAAGACTAAACAGCTTTATCCTGATACAGAAATTATTACAATTACTGAAAGCCCGCTTGACAATGAAGGGTTTGCCCAGGCTATAACAACGATTTCAAATCATTATGGAGCAAAAAATATTGATATGAGAAAACCCTTTGAACAATCAGGACAGCCTATCGAGGAACTGACAAAGGATATGGTCCATCCCAATGATGCGGGTTATGAAATCTATGCAAATACCTTATATAAACAGTTAAAAGAATTTACTGCTAATAAAGCAGAAACAGCTGCCTTATCCGCTCCAATTAATGAGGATACAGACTTTGAAATTGCTTCTATACCGCATGTAACAGACATATCAGGTTCATTTATGCACAAGGACGGCATTTGGGAAAGCAGCCAACCTGGTGACAGCCTGGAATATCAGTTTACCGGTCCTTTTTTAGGAGTAAATATGATCAGAAGCGAAATGGGAAGCAAGATGGATGTTTTTATTGATGAAGTTTTTGTTACATCGCTTTCTGCATGGTGGCCTTTAACAAAAGAAAGATATCAGTATATTGCGAGCGGGCTCGAAAATGGTCCCCATCATGTAAAGTTTATTGTGTCGGGTGAAAAATCAGTCAATAATAATTTGGACGATTCTGTCATACAGATTTCTTCCATCCTGACAAAAGCAGAATAGAAAAATTTTTTCCCGTTTGGAAGAGGAGAAATAAAGGTATGAAAAGCTTGTTAAAGAATTTTATTAATGGGATTATAACCATTGTGCCCATTATTTTAGCGATTTTTGTAGTTGTCAAAACTTTTTTATTTTTGGATAGCCTTATGGGGAATGTCCTGAAGCCCTATCTGAAAGAAGATTATATTCCAGGTGTCGGACTTTTGGCTACATTAGTACTGATTACTCTATTTGGCTGGCTTTCAACAAAATTTATTACCGGTTCTATTATCAAGCTAGTTGATCGCCTCCTTGAAAAAATTCCCCTTGTTAAAACCATTTACTCGGTGATTAAGGATACTGTCCACTCTTTTTTGGGCGAAAAAAAGTCATTCTCAAAAGTAGCACTTGTTACGATACCCGGAACTGAAATGAAGAGCCTTGGGTTCATAACCTCGGAAGAGCTGGAGGATTTTTATCATCCCCTAAAGGAATATATAGCTGTATATGTTCCCCAAACTTTTCAGGTAGCAGGCTTCACTTTTTTAATCCCCAAAGAACATGTTGAGATTATTGGTGTTAAGCCTGAAAACGCCATGAAGTTTATTCTTTCAGGAGGAATGACCTCAAAGGGGAATCCAGTTAAGGAACATTCTATGTAATAAATAAATAATAAAAAGAAAAGCCGCCCATCCAAGGCGGCTTTCCTTTTTATTTTGCCGTAATTGTCATGATTGGAGAGTTACCTCTTGTTACAGGACCTTCAGCGTTTTTCTCAAGTGATGCAATCTTGTCGCCATTTGTTACGATGATTGGAGTAACCGTGCTTTTCGCTTTCTCTTTAACAAGATCCAAATCAAACGTAACTAGCTTTTCGCCTACATTAACCTTTGTGCCTTCAGAAACATGTGTCTCAAATCCTTCCCCTTTCATGGAGACCGTTTCAAGACCGATGTGAATTAATATTTCCGCCCCATTTTCAGCGCGTATTCCAATGGCATGCTTTGTCGGGAAAACTTGCATAATCTCTCCATTTACTGGTGAGACAACTACCCCTTCTGAAGGTTCGATAGCAACGCCATCCCCCATCATTTTTTCAGCAAACACTGGATCCGGAACTTCTTCAAGATTAATAGCTGTGCCTGTTAATGCAGCCTTAACTTCTAAAGATTTTAAAGTTTCTTTTTTTCCAAATAGCTTTTTAAACATAAAAACACCTTCCAATTCTTAATTTGCATCATCGAATAATTTCTGATATTCTTTGTAGCCCTCTTCCTCTAGCTTCTCCTTGGGAATAAACCTAAGAGCAGCTGAATTAATGCAGTAACGCAGGCCTGCAGGTCCCGGCCCATCATCAAAAACATGGCCAAGATGTGAATCTGCTGTTTTGCTTCTCACTTCTGTCCTGACCATGAAATGGCTCTGATCTTCTTTTTCCAAAATTTCATTCTCTTCGATAGGCTTGGTAAAGCTCGGCCATCCACATCCTGCATCATATTTATCCTTTGAGCTGAAGAGAGGTTTTCCAGATACAATATCCACATATATTCCATCTTTAAATTCATTCCAGTATTCATTACGAAATGGAGGTTCTGTACCATTATTCTGAGTTACATCATACTGCATAGGGTTGAGTTTCTGCTTTAATTCCTCTTTATTGCTCTTCATATGCTTTCACCCCAGTGTGCCTTTATAAAGGCCTTTCTTCCCGATCCGGTCTGATAAGCTTCGTACCTTCCTGGATTCTTTTTGTAGTAATGCTGGTGATAACCTTCTGCAGGGTAAAAGTCTGAAGCCGGAAGTATTTTTGTCACAATCGGTTTTGTAAAAGGACCGTTTTCCTCCAGCTCCTGCTTCGATTCCTCTGCCTGTTGTTTTTGGTTTTCATTGTGATAGAAAATGGCTGTCTGGTAGGACTGGCCCCTATCGTAAAACTGGCCGCCCTCATCTGTCGGATCAATCTGCTGCCAATACAATTCCAGGAGCTTTTCGTAAGGAAAAACCTGGGGATCAAACACGATTTGGACTGCTTCATAATGGCCAGTTGTCTCTGAACATACTTCCTGGTAGGTAGGGTTCCTGACTGTTCCCCCAGTATAGCCGGATATCACTTCCTTGATTCCAGGCTGTTCATCAAATGGCTTCACCATACACCAAAAGCAGCCTCCTGCAAATGTTGCTGCTTCGTAATGTTTATCTCCCATTCTGTCCACCTCTTTCCGGCACTTCTCTACCTTTTACATTTTCCCTTTAAAAGAAGATTTTACGCCATATACATAAGATTAATGAAAATATCTTTCATATGCAAAAGAAACCCCTTCAATGAAGAGGTTTCTGAAATTTTATACTCTTTTATGCTTTACGGCAGCGCTGATTTTTTTCCAGCGTTTGCGTTCCTCCGATTGGGCCCGCTTATCCTGTTTTCTGTCCAAATAAGCAAGCTCCTTTAGAAGCTTCTTATAGCTATTAAGGCGCCCACGGGAAAGGGTACCTTCCTCGACCTGCAGGATAACAGCACATCCTGGTTCATTCTCGTGTGTACAGTCCCTGAATTTGCAGTTTTTTGCGGCCGATTCAATATCAGTAAAGCTTTCAGAAAGTCCGCTTTCGCTTTCCCACAGCTGAAGCTCTCTCATTCCCGGAGTGTCTATCAGCACCGAACCTTCAGGAAGCAGAATGAGTTCACGGTGTGTAGTTGTGTGTTTCCCCTTGTCATCGCTTTCTCTGATATCCTGGACCTTTTGCTTTTCCTGCCCAAGCAGATAATTTGTGAGTGTCGATTTTCCTACACCTGACGAACCAAGCAATGCTATTGTTTTACCTGGTGCAAGAAATGGCTTTAAGCCTTCTATTCCCTTCTCTTCTACTACACTAATTGAAACAATAGGGACCCCCATTGCAATACTTTCTACTTCTTCAAGCTTTTCCAGCAGATTACTGCAAAGATCTGCCTTTGTCAGAACAATGACAGGGTTAGCACCGCTTTCCCAGGATAATAGCAAGTATCTTTCCAATCTCCTTAAATTTAGATCCTCGTTAAGTGAGTTAACTAGAAAGATGGTATCCACGTTAGCGGCAACAATTTGTTCTTCCGTACTTACTCCCGCAGATTTTCTTGAGAACTTGCTTTTTCTTGGCAGCACAGCATGAATCGACCCACGCTGTTCACCTGCCCTCTCTTTAATCACAACCCAATCACCAACTGCCGGGTAGTCTTCTCTGGCAGTAGCTTCAAATGAGAATTTGCCTGTTACTTCACAAAGCATTTCCCCTTTTTCCGTCCAGACACGGTACATCCTTTTATGCTCTAAGGCGACACGTCCAATTTGATACTCCTTTTGTTCATATGCTGAAAATGCTTCTTTAAAATAATCATCAAATCCATAGTTATTAATAGTCAAGGTTTGTTCCTCCATGCTTATTATTATTTTGGAAGGTACTTCTTATGCCAATTCCGTATTTTCGCAAACCAAAAAACCATAGGCCATCAGCCCATGGTTTAATAAGCATAGAAAAACATTACAGTTTCCGCTCGATTAAACGAATTCAAATTGGGCTGTGCCTGAATTATTTACAATGAACGTATAAACAAGAATTCCCTTTGTCATAGCACATCACCCGCTTTCGTTTATTTATTTTTATTATATGGAAGATTACGCCAAAAGTAAAGACTTTATTTAATTTTCATCTTATCTTTAAGGATTAAAGGGCTCCTTCAAGTTGTGACACCAACCCAAAGAAGCGCATATGTTAGAGATGTAAGCAAATGAGATAGGAGCGAGGAGTATGGCTAAAGACAGAAACCAGCAATGGTATTTTCAAAAAGCAGCAAAGTATGACCTTTTAGCACAATACTTTAAATATATAGATCCAGCTAAACATATTGCCTATTATCAGAAACATCTTCACTGCCTTAACTATGCTATGCATATGATGCGCACAAATAATATGATGCCGGCAGGTGAAGAAGCCCAGCAAGCAACAGCAAAAGTACGCATTGTTCATACATCACCTGATGCAGGCCCAGTTGATATCTATGTAAACGGCACAAGAATATTGAAGGACTTTCCATATAAAGAAGCAAGTGATTACCTATCATTGCCGGCAGGAAGATACCAGATTGATATTTACCCAGCAGGAAATATGGTTTCTACTGTTTTAAGCAGAAAGATTACAGTTGAATCAGGGAAGGTATATACAGTGATTGCCGCAGGAAACGCCGCCAAGTTAAAGCTTGTGGTTTTAGAAGATCAGCCTGATGTGCCATCCGGAGAAACAAAAATCAGGTTTGTCCATCTTTCACCGGATGCCCCGGCTGTCGATATTGCTGTAAAAAATCGGGATGTGATTTTTCCGAACATATCGTTCCGGCAGGCCAGCAAATATCTGGCTTTAACCCCAATGACTGTCGATTTGGAAGCGAGAATTGCCGGTACTCCGAATGTTGCCTTAGCAATACCGCGCACCCAATTTAAGGCAGATCAGGTATATACCTTATTGGCAGTGGGCTCCGTAGCTGGTGAGCCTGAATTAGAAGCAATCATTCTTCCTGGCTGATGCTGATTCGAAAAAGTAGCCAGCATATAATAAAAAAAGGATCCTTTCAGTTTCTGAAAGGATTCCTTATCCATGCTAATTATTTTACAGGAACTAAAAGAGTAAATCGGATATCATCCTGTTTTAAATTAAATTCATCCACTTTTACTTTCACATCACTTTTAAGCTTCATTTTTTGCAGTGACACATATATTCTTTCTTCCTTAGGCTGAATGGTGACCCCTTCGGGAAGTTTATAACGATCCCTGACCAATTTCAGAACATGGGAGACAGGCAGATTCATCTGCCCGACGGATATTGATTTCTGCTGAAGAACTACATCCCCGTTTTCCAATGCTTCCGGTTCGAACGAAAGCTTCATTTGCAGATCCTGGCTAAAAAATGGGATTGATCCATATAAATCCACTTCGTCATTCAGCAGCACTTTATAATCAATCGCTCCTCCGGTCAGCCCTTCTTTTTCAAGATAATGGTTAATTACCCTATTAAGATCCTCTTTATTTGCCTGAATATTAAAAGGTACATAATTACTTTCATTAACTTTGTTAGCTATATATTCTTCATCTTCAGCTGGCAAGCTAATAAAAATAAGCAAAAATATGATAATGAATGCATTAATCGCCAGCAAAACAAAAAATAGATTTTTCCACTTGTTATCTTTCAACTGCACTCTCTCCATTTCCTGCTGTTTCTCTTTTATATGGCAGCTCCTTTAAAACCTCTTCTGTCAGGGTTTCATAGACACGCCCTGCTATTAATTCATATCCTTTGTCATTTGGATGAAAATAGTCGGTAAATAAGAGATTTTCCTGTGTATTTTGGAATATATCATCAATTTCAACAAAATAGGTTCCTGGATACTGTGCTAAAATGGCTTGGCTTGTATTGTTCCAGTCTTCAAGAATATCATTAATTTCCCTAATTTCTGAAAACCACTTTAAGAAAGGGTTATATAAACCTATTAAAACAATCTTAGTATTTGGATTTACCTCTTTTATTGTATTTAAAACCTCAGTTAAATTTTTTTCATAATTTATCTTTTCCTTTGTGAAAGCTTTCATTTTTAGGTTTGAAAAATTTTCGCGCACCACTTTCATTACATCATTCCCGCCGATGGTTATGATAACTACATCTGTATTTTTCACAGCATTTTTTACTTCATCAGTCGCTAATTTCTTCAATAATTGATCGGAACGATTGCCTCTAACACCAAAGTTATATAAAGCTGCATCTTGAACACTTCTCTCCTGTTCCAATAGCTCTTCGAGATAAGGCAAATAGCCGCCTCGTTCAGTGCTGTCGCCAACACCCTGAGTTAAGGAATCCCCAACAGATGCAATCGTAAGATTTCTTGGAAAGAAATCCAGTGGAATCTGTTCTTTCGCAGATAGTTCTGATTGTTTGTTAGGCTGAACTATATCCTTATTGGTTAAAGGATTAAAACTGCAGGAAACCAGCAGAAACAAGCTAAAAAAGATGAAGGTGAATTTTCTGAACATATTATCACCTGCCCCCATTAAGTCATTCATATTATAACATGTGCGTCTTATTGGAAAAAAACAAACCTCTTAAAGTTTGATTAACAAGACTAAAAAAGAAAAAAAGACCTTCTAAAAGGTCTATTGTAAGGCTTTGATATCTTTGATGATCTCATCTAAAGGAATTTCCGCAAGTCCAGTATAGTATTTCATTACTTTGCCTTCCTGATCGACTAGGTAAAAATCTGTCCCATGAATTACCTGATCTCCAGTTTGCGGCTTTTTCACTATTGTTTTAAAGTAATCCATAGCGTACTGCTCGATATCCTCCTGGGCATAACCGGTCAGAAAATGCCAGTTGCTGAAATCTGCACTATATTGAGATCCAAACTCTTTTAACACTTCCGGTGTATCAACTTTAGGGTCAACACTAAAGGAAACAAACTCAATATTTTCAATGCCTTCTTCTTCAGCCAGCTGCTGAAGCTTTTTCATGTTGGCTGTCATGGGCATACAAACATCTTCACAGTTTGTAAAAATAAAGTCTGCAACCCAAACCTTACCTTCAAGATCCTTTAAACCGAATTCCTCATTATCTTGATTGATATAAGTAAAATCTGCCAGCTCCCAATTTAAAGCATTTTTTATTCCACTTTGTCCGCATGCTGAAAGAAGTAGAATAGCAGCTAAGCTAATCATTGCCAAAACTCGTAATTTCATAAATTCACCTGCTTTAATTAGTTACGAAGCTAATTTTAGCAAATATTCATGAAAGAAGAAAGAAATACCTGTGACAAACCTGTGAACAGAATTTCATTAGTCGATTACACCTGTTCTGACAAGAGTATTTTCCACTTTTATTTCAAAGGTGCATTTTTGTATACTTCGCCACCTTTTATTTGTCATCGGCTTCCCCCTAGTTGCAGCATATTTTTCTCCTGCAGGTCTTTTACCAGCTTTTAAATTTCTTTTTTTATTTCTTCTGCCAATGCTTTCTCGAATGCATTTTCAAGTATCTCCCAACTTCCACTCCAATCAACAGGATTTTAAAAATGAATTTAGCAGTAGAAACAAGCCTATTTTAAAAATAGATCTATATAACGATTGAGGTGATGAACATGGTTTCGAAAAACAATTCGATTCAACGATATCAACTGGAGACGGTTGCTTTAGACCAGCGGTTCCCACAAAACAACTGAGTCCGCAAGAAAAAACACCCTGCTAATTAGGGTGTTCTTGTCTTATGATTTGTCATTACATCATAAAATGTTTTAATAAAAGAAGAATAATTAAATTGTACGGCTATTTTATGGATACGGTATTTCATCTTATCCTCAGGTGGAACATTCCTAAAGTCACCAATGCTTTGCCCGAATGCTTCACCTCGATTTACAATTATCTTTACAGGCACTTCCCTATACTGAACCTCTGCCATATCAAGCATGGCCCAAAACGTAAATAAATCATGCAAAGGGCTCCCGCTAATGCCTTGATACGTATTCTTATAAAATTGGAAATAATAATCGACCATTGGTTTCACTAGGAGACCCACTTTATTTTGTACAGATTGATAATAAGCATCCAGAGCATCTATTAAAGCAGGTGTTATAATTGCAGACATTGTAACATCAAGCGGGAATACATGAATACTTACCGGAGCATTATCAAAAACAACATTTGCCGCGTATGGGTCACCGTAAAAATTGGCTTCAGCGACAGGGGTAACGTTCCCGGGGACATTGAAAGCACCACCCATTATATAAAAATCTTTTACTTTTCCCATGAGCCCAGGGTAAAGGATAAACGCGGCCGCCAAAGAGGAAAGTCTGCCGACATTAACGATGCAGATGTCATTCTCATATCTGTCAACCAGCTCTTTAAATTCATCAAAGTTTTCAAATAAATCAATATTTTGTTCTATTTTCGGTACAATTGGGCCAAGCCCTTCCAACCCGTGAACATCCGGGTAATATATTGGAACTTCTCCAGTCAGGGGCAAAACGGCTCCGCTAAATACAGGTATGTCTTTTTGGCCGGTCAACTCCCTCAGATAAGCAGCATTTCTCAACGCATCTTCCCTTGACACATTCCCATAATCAGCTACAATTCCAACTATATTAATCTCTTCAGAGAAAAAGGCAAAAATAATAGCAACAAAGTCATCAATTCCAAAATCACTGAAAAAAAGAACATTTTTTTTCTTCATCCCCCCACCTCCCTAATTAAATGTATTCAGTGAGGGAAAAGAAATGGCAATTTTTTTCAATTTCTAGGTATTGGCTTGTTTCCTTTTTACTCTTTGGCTATTGGAATGTATATTTTAAAAACTGTTCCTTTTCCTTTTTCACTGTCAACCTCAATTCGTCCTTTCATTCTTTCAATGATCTGGTAACAAACCAGCAGTCCCATTCCTGTTCCCTTTTCCTTTAAAGAATAAAAGGCTGTTCCCAATCTTTCCAGTTCCTCTTTTGTCATGCCTATCCCTGAGTCCCTTATTTCAAAAACTCCATATTGGCCATCCTGAAAGACCGATAAAGATAATCTTCCTCCGTCTTTCATCGCTTCAATGCCGTTTTTATAAATATTGATCAGTACTTGCTTTAGCTCACTGGTGTTCGCCCTAATGAAAACACCATCGGAAATATTCGATGCAACAGAGATGTTTTTAGACATCATGGCATAAGAATTCATTAAATCCATCACTTTTGACGCCAGTTCACCTGCATCAAGGTCCTCAACCTGATCCAAATCTGGTTTAGCGAGGGATAAATAATCATTAATAATTGTCTCAGCCCTGTCCATCTCATCAATCATTAGCTTTATGTACATGCGTTCTTCTTCACTCATTTGGTCTTTTGCCAAAAAGATTTGCAGAAAACCTTTAACCACTGTCATTGGATTCCTGATTTCATGGGCGACCGATGCTGCAAGCTGGCCGATTGCATTCATCTTTTCCGCTCTTTGAAGCTCCTTCAGGATTTTTGTTCTTTGCATGATGTGTTCCATTTCACCTATTGCTTCTTCAAACCGGTGTGAAGAAGGGACGGTCCTTTGAACGGATCCAAATTGTTCCGAAGTTGCAGACAATCTCTCAAAAAGAATGGACAACTGGTTTGTCATAAAGTTAAATCTTTCGGAAAGAACCCCCAAGTCCGACTGATTTGATGGCTTTAGCTTCACATTAAAGTTTCCGCTGCTCACTTCTTTAAAGCCTGAGATTATATCATTGATCGGCTCTAGAACCTTTTTTAGCCCTCGTCTTAAAATAAAATAAACAAGGATGATAATGGCTAAAAAGAAACCTGACAGATACAAAGCCAAATCCTTTTGAAATGAGTCTATCACAGCTGCATCAATATCAATACATAGAATGGCTGTAATATTTCCCTGCGAGTCAGTAATGGGTGCAAAGGCAGAAATCCACATTCCATATTGATCGCGATAAACCTTGCTCGATGCCGTGTTCTTTTGGCTAATCGCCTTAGAAAAACCCTCTAAAAACGCCTCTCCTGCTGAATAATTAGAGAAGGGTTCCAATCCAATATTCTTTTGGCTTTTAGAAGTTACTAAGTACATCACTGAACGATCATGATTTTTTTCAGGCATAAACAGGGAAGCATTAGAAAAGGATGCTTTTTCATCTACTAAAGAGATCACATGTTCAAGCCTTTTATAGGCTGGATGTTCAGGATCTTGAAATTCCTCTACTTTTTCAACATCTTCATGAGCAATAACAGAGCTCCAAAGAGAAGCCATTTCCGTTACCCTGTTTGAAAGCTGTTCCTCCATCTGTCTGGTTTCAACCATAAAGCTGATACCCGCCGTAAACACTGTAACAAGGAATGTTATAAGAAAGGAGAATAATAGCACTTTTCTGAATAAAGGAAGGTTTTTGATTTGATCTTTCATAAAACATTCACCGAATCCTTCTATTGTAAATAGCTAACTAACCTTTTTCGTTAAAGCTCGCAAGAATACCTCTTAATTGAGAAATTTTTTTAAAATTGCATACAATTACTCATGTTAGAAAAAAGCCAAATAAAAAAACGCAAGGTTCCATAAAGGAAACCATGCGTTAATAATTAATCTTCTAAATAATACATAAAGCCAATCGCTCCAGGACCAGTATGGGTGCTGATAATTGGCGTTGTTTCTTCTATTTTAATGTGTTCATAACCAGTCATTTCTTCAATCAGCATTTTCAGCTTAGAAGCAAGCCCCTGACCTTCTGCATGCACGAGTCCTACACCCTTAATCGCTTTCCCCTTCACATCCCCGGCAAATTGCTTAGCCAAATATTTTGCAACCTGAGTATGGCTTCTTACCTTTGCAACTGGTGTGTATACGCCTCCTTCAAGAGATGCAATTGGCTTTATATTTAGCAAAGACCCAATCATCGCTTTGCCTTTGCCAATCCTTCCCCCTTTTACAAGATTTTCAAGAGTATCCACCACTACAAATAATTTTGTATTCTCACGAATTGTATCCAGCCTCTCAACAATTTCTTCCACACTTTTTCCTTCCTTAGCCATTTCTGCTGCTTCCAGCACTTGAAAGGCCAGTGCTTTAGAAATGTATCTGGAATCTACTACTGTAACCTTTGCATCTGACATTCCGGCTGCGCTTTCAGCAGACTGGGCTGTGCCACTCATCCCGCCTGTCATATGAATTGAAAGAATCTCATATCCTTCTTTTCCAAATCGGTCATATACTTCAACAAATGCTCCAGCGGGGGGCTGGGAGCTTTTTGGAAGTTCAATCGCTTCTTTCATTTTCCGCATAAACTCAGATGGGGTAATGTCAACCCGGTCTAAATATGTATTTCCTTCAATATGGATAGATAATGGAACGACTTCAATATCATACTTTTCAATTATTTCATGAGACAGATCGGCAGTAGAATCTGTTACAATTTTAATTTTGCTCATTATACTTTCACATCCCCAGCATCAACAATTAGTTCATATTATACATTTAAGCAATATACAAATAAAGCGAAACATAAAACGAGCACTCGCTCACGATATTTGTCTGCCTGACTGCTTTAATCAATGCAGACCCATAATAAAAGAGTACCGGCAATTGCCGGTACCCAAAGTGTTAGGCATTATTCTTAAGCTCAGGAGTTTTAAAAATTTCTTCATAAACCGGCCATTTTAAAACCCTTTTTAGGTACTCTCTAAATGAGTGGCTTCTGTTTGTTTTTCCATTGCCATATACGGCGGTAATAAAAGTTTGTAAACGGACTTGGATCATAAAATAATAATGGCTATCTTTCTCCAATACAGGAATTTCCACGATTTTTACCTTCTGTCCAACAGCATTTTTGAACTCTAGGCTTTTGAATAGCAAAATATCAATCCTCTTTTTTCACCCGTTTGTTTATATTATACCCCAATTATGGCTCGAAATGTGTCTGAATATGCTGTCTAACTAATTTTTTTATTAAAAAGATTTATAAACTATATTTCTAAGCTTCCGCATTCTGTTCTTTCTTCAGCTTTCGTTTATAAACAATTTTGGATAAGTTTATACTGATTTCATATAGAAGCAGCAATGGGATTGTTACGAGAATATCAGACATAAAATCAGGAGGAGAAATAACCACGGATATTACAATTAGAACAAAATAAGCATATTTCCTTATTTTAGTAAGCACATACGGATTAATAATCCCGAGAGAAGTCAGGAACATAATGACCACCGGGAGCTCAAATAAAATCCCAAACGGCAGGGTCATGTGAAGGACAAAACGAAAATATTTATCAGCTGTGAAATTGGCCTCAAACATTTCTCCTCCCAATTCGACTAGGAAGCTTAAGACAGTTGGAAAGATAACAAAATATCCGAAGCATAAGCCTGCAATAAATAATATGAAAAGCGCCGGTACATACGAGAGTGAAACTCTTCGTTCAGCCGCAGTTAGAGCAGGCTTTACAAACAGCCAAATCTGAAAAGCCAAGACCGGAATGGTACCTGCCACCGCAATGACAGTCGCAAGCATAAAATACACCCAAATAATATCGCTGGGCCCCAAAACAATTAATTTAACATCTAAGTCTTTTACGAGCCACTGATAAATATCTTTTACATATACGAAACCTGCAATAAAGAATACAATAAATCCTGCTGCTGTTATGATAAGCCTTTTTCTCAATTCATCCAGGTGATCGACTAAATTAAGCTCTTTATCTTCCATATTATTCTCCTGCAAATTTAATGAAGCCGAAATCTGGCCCAGCCTCTATTTCTTTTATCCGAGAAGCTCGCCATCCTCTCCTCAACATAGTGTAAAATCAAAAATGGACAAAAACATCTCCAGCTAAAAGGAAAAAAGGCGCAAGAAGAAATTCCTCACACCTTATTTAACCGTTTTTTTCTTTGTATTATCTTCAAGCTCTTCCATTACATCACTTGTCAGGTCACGAGTTGATTTCTTAAATTCCCTTAAAGTTTCCCCAAAAGCACGTCCGATTTCCGGCAGCTTCTTTGGTCCAAAAATAATAAGGGCCAAAACAAGAATCAAAATTAACCCTGGAACACCGATATTTGAAAGCATGCAATACATCCCCTTTAAAATACATAATAAACCTAATTCGATTATAGTATTTTTCAAAGGAAATGTCGCAGTTAAAGAAAAAAGTTCATATTAAATTCACAAAAGAAACTACTTATACCTTACGCGTATCTTTCAACAGGAACTTCATACCAGCAAATGGAAAAGATTGCTGTCTTTGTTTATCTCAGTATAGGAGAAACCTTTTTTATTCATTCTTAAAATTAGATCACTGTAGTCTTCTTTATGCTTAAGTTCTATTCCAACAAGCGCAGGGCCGTTTTCTTTATTATTTTTCTTTGTGTATTCAAATCGTGTAATATCATCTGTTGGCCCAAGCACCTCATCCAGGAACTCCCTTAACGCTCCGGCACGCTGCGGAAAATTAACAATAAAGTGGTAAAGGAGGCCTTCATACAGCAAGGACCTTTCTTTAATTTCCTGCATGCGCCCAATATCGTTATTTCCGCCGCTGATTACACAGACGACATTTTTTCCTCTAATTTGTTCTCTGCACATATCCAAGGCCGCAATCGGCATGGCTCCAGCCGGTTCAGCGACAATTGCATGCTCATTGTATAATTCAAGAATGGTGGTACATACTTTTCCTTCGGGAACCATGAAAATATCATCTACGAGTTCATTGCAAATTTCATAAGTTTTTTCACCGACACACTTGACAGCTGCTCCATCTACGAATTTATCAATCTCATCCAAAGGAGCCACTATTTGTGTCCTGATTGACTCGCTCATGGATGGAGCCCCTGCAGGCTCTACCCCGATCATCTGAGTTTCCGGGGAGATGCTTTTTATGTAAGTGCTTAACCCCGCCATCAATCCGCCTCCGCCAATACTGGCAAAAACGTAATCCACAGGTTCCTCGGAGTCATTCAGCATTTCAACTGCTACGGTACCCTGTCCAGCAATCACCATTTCATCATCAAATGGATGTATAAATGCTCTGCTTTCCGCTTCAGCACATTTTATAGCTTCATGATAGGAATCATCAAAGGTATCTCCTACGAGAATAATTTCCACGGAGTCCCTGCCGAATAGCTCCACCTGGCTTACCTTTTGTCTAGGTGTAGTTGCCGGCATAAAAATTTTCCCCTGGACGCCCAGGTGCCTGCAGGCATATGCAACTCCCTGTGCGTGGTTTCCCGCACTAGCACAGACAACGCCGTTTTCAAGTTCAGATGCATTTAAGGATTTAACTTTATAGTAGGCACCTCTTAATTTAAATGAGCGGACATGCTGCAAATCTTCTCTTTTCAAATAAACATTGCACCCATATTTTTCAGATAGCCGTTCATTTTTCTGTAAAGGCGTATGGGCAACAATATCCTTGAGCTGCTGGTATGCAATCAAAATATCTTCCAACTGCACCCATTTCTTTGTCATTACCTTTTGTTCCATTTTGCCACCCTCTTCTTTACAAGTTATTAATTTGTACATTATACCATGCGAAATCGTGATTTCAATCTCATTTTTTAAAAATTTACAGTTTTCGAATTCTTTTATGGATAGAATCGAAGGAAACTAACATATAATAAGCAAAAGTTAATTCATATTTTAAAAGGGGTGCAGGTATGGAGTTTTCTTTATGCAGTCTGGATAGTGCATTGCCGGTAGAAGTTACATTGGATGAGGATAATGGAAGATATATGATTCGCAAGAGCGACACGAGCGGCGAGTATTTTAATAGCGCCAAAGAGTTAATACAATGGGTTAGAACGAATTTCTCAGCGGAGGAGTTTTGCGATCCAAGGGAGTATCATGGAATGATCCAAAAGTTAACCGATTATCTGGTCAATCCTAATCTTTAGTACAAACGGCAGTAGAGTAAGCTTTATGAAAAAGCCCCAGAAAATTGGGGCCTTTTCCAATTATGAAGCGATTCTCTTTTCGGACGAACTGCTGCAAATAATCTCTCTAACTTCATGTGCAAGAACCTTCGCATCCATTTCTTTGACGGTTTTCGGATTGACAGGGGGGCATACGCGAATATCTATTCGCGCGGGCTTAATAAGCCTGCCATTCTTTTCAAATACATCTGCAGTCCCCTTGATTGAAATAGGTACAATCGGCACACCTGCATCCTGTGCAAGGCGGAAACCGCCTACTTTGAAAGGAGCTACAGGCCCTCCTTTGCTTCTCGTTCCCTCGGGAAAAATAACAAGGGAATGTCCTTGTTTCAAAAGCTCAGCACCTTCCCTAAGGGATTTTATTGCACTTTCACGGTTCGTGCGGTCAATGAAAACACAATTCATGACTTTCATCCATGATGAGATAATGGGAGCTTTTTTTACTTCCACCTTGGAAATGAACCCAAAGGGTTTGTCAATGGAAGCTAGAAGAGCAGGAATATCAAAATCACCTTCATGATTGCAAACCATTACAACAGGTCCCTCAGGAATGTATCCCTGTCCTGAAACGTTAACTTTTGAACCTGATATTTTCATAACCGTTCGCGACCACCTTTGCGGTACATTGTGGATAATCCTATCACGTTCCTCCGCTGACAGACTTGGGTCCAGCTTTTTCATGCGGTACAAAGCAGGCAGACTATAAGTCAGGTATCCGCCCATATAAAGGAAAAAGATAATCAATCGAAGCATAAAAACCTCCTGTTGTTCAGACGTCTTTCATTATATATTAATAAAATTTCATTCACTATATGTTTTGAATTTTTGTTGTACAGCCGGTTAAGTTTCTATCCATGCGAGACCAGTCTATAAGCCCACGTGTTTATTGGGAAAATTAATAAAGCAGCCCCAAAGGGGCTGCTTTACAAGCTAGCTTCTTTTGTAAATTAGAAATTCATAATCATATGGATTTTTTTCGTCCTTAATACCCTTTTCCTTTGAAATGAGCTCCCATTCTGCCATATCCAATTCAGGGAAAAAAGTATCCCCATCAAACTGATTATAAATCATCGTTAAATAAAGCCGATCAGCTGCGGGAAGAATTGCTTTAAAAATCTCTGCACCGCCAATAACAAAGATTTCATTCTCGCTCTCCCCACTGTATTTAAGCAATTCTTCAATTGAATTTAAAACTGTACATCCTTCGCACGTAAAGGTTTGGTTACGGGTAATCACAATGTTTTCCCTGCCTGGCAGCGGCCTTCCAATTGAATCCCAGGTTTTGCGTCCCATTGCGATCGGATGCCCCATAGTAGTTCTTTTAAAAAATTTTAAGTCCTCAGGCAAATGCCAGGGAAGTTTATTGTCTTTTCCTATTACGCGATTTTCATCCATCGCCCACATTAAAGAGATCATACACTGACAACCCCTTTAATATGTGGATGGGGTTCATAGCCCACAAGTTCGAAATCGTCATATTTAAAGCCGAAGATATCCTTAACTGCAGGATTAATAATCATTTTTGGAAGAGAGCGCGGATCGCGGCTGAGCTGCAGATTCACCTGCTCAATATGATTCTGGTAGATATGCACATCTCCGAAGGTATGGACGAATTCACCAGGCTCCAGATCGCAAGCCTGGGCAACCATCATCGTCAGCAAAGCGTAGGATGCAATATTAAACGGCACGCCAAGAAATACGTCCGCCGATCTTTGGTAAAGCTGGCAAGAAAGCTTACCGTCTGCAACATAAAACTGGAACATGCAGTGGCACGGAGGCAAAGCCATTTTATCAAGCTCACCAACATTCCAGGCGTTAACAATCAATCTTCTGGAATCGGGGGTTGTTTTAATCTGTTCAATCAGGCCGCTGATCTGATCAACTGTATTTCCATCAGCACCAGTCCAAGATCTCCACTGATGGCCATAAACCGGCCCAAGATTGCCGTCTTCGTCGGCCCATTCATTCCAAATTCGCACACCATTTTCTTGAAGGTATTTTACATTTGTATCGCCATTTAAAAACCAAAGCAACTCATGGATTATAGATCTTAAATGCAATTTTTTCGTTGTAACGAGCGGGAAACCATCCTGCAGGTCAAAACGCATCTGATAACCAAAGGTACTAATTGTGCCTGTACCTGTCCGGTCCTCTTTTTTTGTTCCATTTTCCATTACATGCTTACAAAGCTCCAAATACTGTTTCATATCAACCCAACCTTTTCTAGAATGCTTAATGCTATTGTAACGGAATTACTGGTTTTTTACTATATATAGCTATTTTTATTAACCTTCTTAGATTTCACTCAATATATAGTAAAACCCCTGCCGTTAAACAGGGGAATTTATTTTAATTTTTTTATAAAATCATAGGTTTTCGGCGCATTTACCCTTAATATTTTTCGTGACTCTCCCCCGGCAAAATACATTGCAAAGGCTTCAGCGAAGTATTCCTCCGGGAATGTTAAAAAATAACTTTGTCCAGGAAATAACTTAGCCTTTTCTGCTTTCCACGCGGCAAGAAATTTTTGGTTATACCGGATGCCGTCATAAACGTGCCGGTCTATAGAATGAGCAAGTTCATGAAGCTCCAGGTTAATGGAACCATGTCCTTTTCCTTTTTCACTGAAGCCAATTTTTACGAGGACCGTTTTAGCTCCCCCTATGCCAGGCACATCATCCCAGGTTGTATCCCCTTTATAGCCCCGGGGGATAACTCCCTCAAGATGCTGGGCAGTGGGATTATCAGTCAATTTCCCTACAAATAATTTAACGGAGATATCTTCATTCCGAATTTTTGATAGCAGCGTAGAGGGCAGATTGTCTACTCTTGAAATCATATTTGAAGCCTCAGCTTCATCAAAAGCCTCTAATGGCAAAATAAAGATATCGCCCAACTGATCTGGCGAATTTAGAATGAGCGATTCTTTAAGTTTAGATGATTGGGGATAGTCTTTAAGTTTTATGCCGCCTAAAGCAGCCTGTGAATTCCCTAAAAGTGCAAGGGAAACAATCATTATAGTAAAAGTAAGAACCAATTTACGCATTTATCATTATCCCTTCTGCAAGTCTAAGATGTATAAATTATGAGCAACAGGGCTTTGCGGGATGTTAAGTAGGTGGAGTTACTGTCAGTAAGGAGAAAAATCGAATGAATTATCTATGATTAATGTCCTAAAGCACTCTATTAAAATTATAACATATGAAAAATCATTTTGAAGGAAACAGATCATGGGAAATTAAGTGCAAATTCAAAAAGGACCCGTTTGGATAGCGGGTCCTTTTAAGGTACTTAGCTTTTATTAAGTGTATGAGCGTACAACATCAGAAAGTCCTGACGATGCTGTTCCAGTTCCAACAGCAGCAAACTTCCAATCGCTTCCGTGGCGGTAAATCTCCCCAACAATCAAACTAGTTTTTCCACTATAGTCATCTGTAAGATTGTAATGGATCATTTCCTGGTTATTGGAAGAATTTACAACACGGATAAAGGCATTTTGAATCATACCAAAATGCTGTTTCCTTTTTACACTA
Organism: Bacillus sp. ISL-47; assembly: GCF_018613175.1. Classification (NCBI taxonomy): domain Bacteria; kingdom Bacillati; phylum Bacillota; class Bacilli; order Caryophanales; family Bacillaceae; genus Bacillus; species Bacillus sp. ISL-47. Next base: position 46,689 of record NZ_JAGGQS010000055.1, read on the forward strand.
TCATAAATGTTTACTACAAAAACCATCTTATGGATATGCGCTGGGACTCTGCTTAGATCAATCATGACCTGTTCGTCATCGCCGTCTCCATCTCCGGTAAGATTGTCCCCGGTATGCTGGACGCTTCCGTCTCCGCTCCTTAGATTACCAAAATAAATGACGTCACTGTTGTTTCTTAGCTTCCCATTTTCCCCAAGCATAATGACAGAAGCGTCACAGTCGATATTCGCACCGCCGCCACCGCCAAATAATGAGCCAAGGAGCCCGCCGCCGCCGCGGTTTTGAACCGGATCCCAGCCCAAGCCTACCATGATTTTAGTTAATCCCGGATTTCCTTTTGTTAAGTCAACACGCTGTCCTTTTTGTAAATTAATTGCCATATGATTTCCACCTCATTAGTTTATTTTCTATTAATCAAAATGAGCAGTCAGCTTATCCTTGCTGCTTCATTTTTTTAAAATTATCCTGAAGCTGCTCAAGTCTTCTTGTACCTTCCTGACGCAAGCGCTTGTTTTCTTCTTCGATCGATTTTGTCTCCTGCATGCCCTTCATAATAATATTCCAGGATTCCTCGATTGTCTCGATCTTGATGCTTGGACCGCCAGCCAGACGTGCAATATCTGCACTTTGGTTTGATATATTTTGAGCATTGCGCACCAGCATTTCGTTTGTTCTTCTATCAAGCTCGCTCATTGAATCTGCAACAAGCTTTTGCCTTTTTGCAGCAACTGCCTGGATAAGGCCGTTCTTGAAGATTGGAATGGTCGTAACAAATGCTGAGTTGATTTTTCCTATTAGCTTCGTATTTCCTCTTTGCAGGAGACGAATCTGCGGTGCTGTCTGAAGGGCAACCATCTTTGCCATTTCAAGATCGTAAACCCTTTGTTCCAGCAGCTCAATGGCGTTTCTTAAAGTATCAAGCTGCATGGATGCCATTTGGTCGCCTTGTGCAGCCCGTGCTTCAAGCTGTGGAAGCTGATTGCCCTTAAGTTCATCAGCTTTCATTTGCCCGGCAACCGCATACTTTTCAAGCGTCAAATAATACTGGTAATTCTGTTCATACATTTGTTCCAGCATGGTAGTGGAGTCTACCATTTCGCTTTGATATTTGGAAATTTCAACATAGACTTTGTCAATTTCCTGTCCCATTGTCTGGTACTTTCCAAAAAGCTTCTCAATCATTTTTTCTCCACGTTTGAAAAGCTTTCCAAATAACCCTTTAGAACTTTGTTCAAAATCTTTTTTGTCGAATTTGTCCATGATCTTGCCAAGCTGCTTTAATAGCTCGCCAGAATCCTCTACTTTTGTAGTTCGCATATTGCTTAATATTTGATCGGAAAAGCGGGAGATTTGAACTGCCGGTTCTTTTCCGAATTCAAGGATCTGAATCTGATCCTTTTCATCAATGGATCTGGCCAAATTTTGTACTTCAGGCTCCTGCCTTAATGCCAGCTTAATTTCAGGTACCTTATTTTCAGTTAATTTGTCATCCTGAACCTGGGTTGTTAAATTTAAATCTGTTTGCTGAGTCGGATTCATTTTCAATCACCCTTTAAATTTTTTAATAATCCTTGAAAGAGGACCTTCTTCAGAAAAGAAGGCTCTTTAAATTCCTGCTCAAAAACGACATCCTCCAGCCAATGGACATCATATAAACCTTCAGAAATGAAATTTTCAATATCGTTATGGCCCGGGGGATTATACAACACAATATCAAGCCCAAATTGATTGAGCAGCAATAAAAGAGCTGCATCCGTTCTTACCATGGTCCCATTCAGCTCATTATTGTAAAGAATGAGCTTTGGGACGTCCTGAGAATAATCAAATTGCTGCATTAGCTTTAATATGCTGGGCGGAATTTGCATGCTCTGGGTAAAAAGATAAATTTTCAGCTCCTCCTCCGTTTCCTGGGGAAGGGGCTTTAAATATGGGCGGGCACAGATATTTCTAATCGCCATCGCTATGCCGCTTTGCAGCCCGGTAGGCAGATGCTGATATTTCCAATAGTGGGCAGCCGCCATTTTTTCAGGATCAAGCAGTCCTTCGCTATCCAAAGCATTTCGATAATGGAACCGAAAATCATTACTAACGCTGTTTGTGAAAGGAAACCTTCGAATTAATAAACTTTGCTCATAATGGCTTATTGTTTGTATCCGGTCCCAGTACTCCTTCCGATTCTTACTTACACCCTGAATTTTTGCGAAAACAGAAGGAATGTTGACCCGCCCTTCTTTCACTTCAAAATTGGGCCGGATCATGGCCTTCTCTTTTATTAAAATAAATAATTCATCATAGGTGGTTTTTAGTGTGACTGAAGAAGGGGTATAATCCCGGAGCTGCCATGGTTTATACAATCCTGAGCCCTCATGGTTCAAAATTGTTTCTATCTCCCTTGACGCTCTGTAGGCAACTGTTGAGCTCCTTCTCCTTTTTTCTTTCGGAAACGGTTCCGGCTTCTTCTTCTCTTGAAAATGATGCACATATGACTCTTGAATGTCAGTACCTGCCCTTGCAAGAAGGTCCTCGCCAGATGGAGAAAAATAAATAATGTCGCAGCCCAGACTTAACAAGTAGTATAAAAAATACAAGTGGCTCTTTTTCCCATCCCCATACCATAGGATTTTAGGCATGGCTTTTTCGGGATCCGTTTCCATTAACTCTTGTCCCAGGTGGTTGAAAGACCACTTAATGACATCAACCAGTACCCTTCGGATTTCCTGGTTCTTTAAACCATCCGGTTCATTTACAGAAAACAGCTGGAGCATTTTGATCATTGCTTCTCTAATTTTTCGATGCAGTGAAGGAACTGGAGATTTCATCAGCAGCTGTTCACCATCGAGAAAAGCAGCAAATCTGTTGATGGATAAGTTTTGCTCGCGGTTAATATTCAGCACCTTTTGGATCGCTTGGAATTGCTGATTGTTTATTGTTTTATCAAGATGATCTTCACTTATAAGCAGCAGGTCTGCACTTTCTGTGTGGATAAGATCGAACAGCCGATTATAATAATCGTCTTCGTCCAGCGGGATTCCTAGAAAACGGGCAACAATTTGCCCTATATGAAGGGTATTCTGTTCCTCCAAAAATTCCGCTCTCTCCCGGTTGGCCTGTTTCAGCTGTGAAAGCCAGTTTTCATATGTAACCTGCAGCATGTGAGCATTTATTTGACTATATGATGGGTTCATTTATATCCCTTCCCTCTATGAGCGAAAGATGGCTTAGCATTATTTAAAACTAGTAAATCGGCGCCTTTCCTCCAAAGCGCATGTGCTGACTATAAAAAGCCGGCAGAAATATGTAAACTTATTACCATCATATCATAGGTATGTATGCTATTTCTAAATTAGATTCACTTTCTTTTACGGAGCAACAGAGAAAAAAGTTTCATTTTCGGTAAAATCATTGCTGCCGGCACATGAATTTAAATTAAAAACCTAAAATAGCCGCTTTCACCTTTATTCCCGTCCCCGCATAAATTGGAGTACCCCGCAGAAGAAGGTGAGTCAGTATGAGGCTGCTTTTTGGAAGAGCAAGATACCGAGGTATAGAGGACGATTTGGAAATCATTAAAAATGTTTTGTGTTCAAGTTCCTTTGTTTTTATGGATGTCTTTTTCTGGTCTTTTCTTCTGGCAATGCTTACTTTTTCACTGCATCAATCACTCGCTATTGGAAGTTTGATATTTATAGGGACATATATATTTGGGCTTTGTTTGTTTTTTGCTTTAAAAAAATGGCTGGGGGACCAGCCGGATTAAATTTTTTGCTTAATATGGTTCAAGATGTCAGCCAGAATTTCTTCACCTGCCATAACTCCCCTGTTATTGGAAATTTTATATGGAAGGCAAAGTGGTTTATTTTTGGCAAGCTCGCCATGGTTCGGAACATATGGATAATCGCAAAACTGCAGAAAATCATGGTCAAGCACTGAATCCCCTGCTCCATAAACAGAGCTTATTCCTTCCCGGTCCTTAATAAACTTTACTGCCTCCCCTTTACATATTGGGTTAGGCATAAAATAAAGCTTTCTGCCCTGCAGCGAAACTCGCCAGCCAAATGATTCAGCCAGATTGCTTATAACGCTTTTTGCATCACTTGTAAGTTTCTCATTCAAGATATAATAAAAGAAAAGATTATCTGCTGTTTTAAGGGTACCATTCAACTCAAACCCTTTCGTTTTTTCTATCATATCCTCAAAAATGGAACACTCGGTCTTTAATCGATCCAGGACAATCCCCGTCCATTCTTCCAGAAGCTTTCCATTTAAATGAATTTTCGCCCCGTTCGATGTAACAGCGTAGGGTGCAGGAAAGTCTTCTTGAAAAATAAATACACGATTAAATTGTTCGTACGTTCTGGTCGTAACAGGAACAAAGAGGATTTGAGAGCTGACCTCTTTTAATTTCTCGTGTGCCTCCTTAGTCATGAAGGCGGTTTCCTTACCTTCTTTGCGCTCCACCCCTACTAAGCTGCCTCTGCCGGGATGTCCTAAATCAGCGAGGGCCCTGTCTGAATAAATAAGTGTTCTGTCCAGATCTGATGCAAACATCATCATTGCTCTTTTCCCGCCTTTTTAATTAAGCCGCAGCAGGTGTAACTCATGTTGGGATAATGGAGAATTTCAACATTGCGCTCCCTGGCCAGCATGACAATATGGCGGACATACGGACTCTCCGGGTCTTTCATAAGAATTTTCCATGGAAGCCTTCTGAGAAGAACTCTTGTTGTTTCTCCAACACCAGGCTTTACAAAATTAATCGATTCAATTTTAAATTCTTCTTTAATTTCCCGGATTTCCTTCATTCCCTGAAAGGTTGCTTCCTCTCGGTTTTTCATCAGGACTGAAGCTGTTTCTGCAGCTTCTTGCTTAATAGATTGAAACTCATTTCCCACAACTGAAAGATATTCATTCGAAACATCGGCACTTTCAAGTTCTTTATAATATTTGGCACCATGAAAATCACCAGGCCCAACTAAGTTATGATTTAAAACAGTTCTGCTTACCAGCCCTGAAACCGTAGAATTTAGGCATGCACTAGGAATTAAAAAGTCTTCCCTGGTCCCAAAAAGAGTTGTGCAATGCCCTGGATCTGCAAGTACGGCTAATGTATCATCCAGCATAACCCCATGAGTCCCATAGAACCCCTTGCAAGCCTTAGTTAATTCAATCGAAATAGCCCCTTTGCCCGTCCAGCCGTCAACAAATTGGATATGGCTTCCAGGGTGAGAGTTTAAAATATGCTTAATTGCGTTTTCATCAAGACCCCTGTCCCGGATAATTGATATGCTGTAATGCGGCAGGTTCACCCCATAAATTTCAGAAAGATACCGCTTTATTAATATGCCTACCGGGGTGCCTGCTCTTGCTAATGATACTAAAATCGTATTTTTACCTTTTTGTCTCCATATCTGTTCAGAAACAATGCCTGTGCACAAAGCTACTTTTCGTTTGTACTCTTCAAGTGTTTCCCAAAAAACCTTCAAGTAATTCTGGGGAGGCTGATACTCAATCGGCAGTGTTTCACTGTAATGCTGACCGGACTGAATATTCTTTTCCCTTTGCTCAATTGTCCCCTCAAGAGAAAAACTGCTTAAGTCCTTTAATAAAAAAACGACATCATTTTCACTATATGAACCAAATTGATTCTTTTGATCTGCAACTCTAGTCATTTGATTCACCTCCATTGAAGAAAACGATCTTAATATGTTTAAAGCAGCTCTTTAAATTGCTGATGAAAGGTTCAAGTGCAGTGCGAGATACCTCTCTTTCAAAAAATAGAAATAATTCATCGTAGCGATCTTCAGGAATGTTATATACAAACTGTGCCATATCAGGATCTTCAGGATTTGGAAAAGAGTATCCATATTGAGCACCATAATTTTCTTCATTCCTTACAAAAATCGGGCTCCGGGTTGTTGAATGAAACTTTATGTCATCCCCCATTAAAGAAGCGAGTCTCATCGGGATAAACATAAACTCGCCTGTTCCGAGGCATAAAGTGTTCTCGCCATCCCGTTTACTGGAAAGAAACTGCCCAATCTCCTTAAGTGACTGGTTCAGCCTGGCCTGGCCTTCCGCATCCAATCCAAACCGGCCGGATTCCTTTACATAAGGTACATGCCTAATATCTCCACCTAGTGTTAATGATGGGTAGGCTGCCTGATTCAGCAGATTCGGGAGTTCTTTGTTTATATGAATATATGAAATGACAGCAGAGATTTTGTCTGTTCTAGGCTTTACATGAACTTCACTTATATCAGGCGAGCCCACAACCTGAATGATGCCCTTTAGAAGTGAAACGCTATTGATGATGATACCCAATTCCTTTTCAAGATCATCAAAATTTTTATGATCTTTATCAGAACGCCAATCCAAAATAGATACAACAGTATATACTTTTCTAGGAAATCTCTCATGTATGGACCGGATGATATTTATGGCTGTTTTTCCGGTAGTCATTTCATCGTCGACAAGGATAATTTCCCTTTTATTATCCAAAAGGCTTTCATCAATATAGCAGCGGTGAGAAGTGGCATGGGAATGCTCTTCTTCGAATGCAATAACAGAATCCTTGTCCTCAAGCTCCTCCCTCGTAGTATGAAAGAAGTCCGCTTTATTAAACGATTGGAAAAAAGCATGTCCGAGAGCGGTTGCAGTTTCTGCAAATCCAATAATAACCGGTCTTTCATCGTCATCAATAAAAGGTCTTCCGTTATAGGCCCGTGTGCCATTCCTAAATGCAGAAAGAAGCTCAAAAGTTTTTCCTGTCTCTTTATTCTTAACCTTTTCCATATAACGGTTGGCAAGGAGTTCGCCAGTCAGAAGCCCGATTTGCGGATTAATCGGAATATGCTTCCCAAGAACCTTGCTGACAAACAAAAAGGATCTTTTTTTATTAATCCTCGCAGCCATAACAAATAAGTCCTCTGCAGGAATCTCATATGGATTATCTGTAATATCTATCTCAACGCTTAACGAGTTGAGGATCTGAAGTGAATGTTTCGTTTTGGAGAATGTCAATGTATGTGTATTCCTCATGCAGCACCCCGTAAATTTCAGATTTTAACAATATCTTTTTAGCCCAATACAAGTGAGGCTTAATTTCATTCATTTTATTTTGGTAAGAGCTTTTCATCACACCTGTTTTTCCATCTGCCTGATCCACAATGCTTTTTGCATCAAGGTACTCTTCAAGGGTAACCGTATTAAGAGCCTGTACAGGCCGAATATGGGTAGGATGAATAATGGTTTTGCCAGTCAGTCCATTCGAGATATCCATGGCTATCTCCCTAATTAACCCATCCATATGCATATCAATCAAATCAGTGCGCATCTTGATTCCATCTTGCCCCAGCCGTTCCCGGAAAGGAGTCTGCCTGATCTGTGGCTTAAGAAGACGTTCCTTAGATGAGAAATATTCCCATACAGGGCCGGAAATGACGTACGGGTTGTCAGCGCGCAAAAATACATTAATGATATCGGAAATGCAATCTCTAATCACAGCGATATCGTAAACTGTTGTATCCGAGTTTCTGCGGATACCATACAGTCCGCTGAAATCTGTAGCTCCAATCCTGACATTCAGTATTAAATCCTCATGCCGGTCCAGAACCTTTTTAATGCCGATTAACTCCTGAAGCCTGGTTTCTTTTTGTATGATCTGTTTTGTCTCAAGGATCGGCATTGCGTATAAGCAATAACCATTGTTATTAAGATTATTAATTTCACTTAAGACTCTGCTTCCCTCTTCTGGAGAAAATTTGGGCAGCACAAATCCTGTTAAAAGATGCAAACCATTAGGGACTTTCCTTTTTAATCTAAGGAGCTGCTCAAAGTTTCTAATTCTCACAAAAATTAAAGGAAGATCTTCTTCGTGGCACAGGCCTTTTGCCAAATCCATACTGAGGCTTTCCAACTCTGCAGACAGCAGTTCTTCTGCTCTTTCTACCTCATCATCCCCTATTGCATCCTCCAGGCAAATGACCATGGAGGTTAGGCCGGAATGCTTTTTTGAGAGAAGATCCTGATGGATATTCGGCCTCGTTGCTGGCATATATAAGGTTGCCCCCAGCGAGTATGCCAACAATTCCCTATCGGATCTTTTATTAAAATATCCAGGTTTTTTATAAAAGACCTGTTTTAATTTTTCATCCAGGAGATCGGAAAATAGTCTCATTTTTGCTGCTCCACTCTTTCTTTTATAAGTTAAAAACCATAACAATTTACCCCTTTTATGCAAAAAAGGATAAAAAGAAAGGGAGCGGACATGTGTCTGTTCCCTTTGCTGATAGTTGGTTATATTTGTTTAAACATTAATTTGCAGTTTCTTGTTCTTTCTTCTTGTTTCTGTAGTGGACAACGAATGTTCCTGCAAACACAACAAGCAGAAGGATAAAGAAATGAACATGTTCGACATGAACACCAAATACGCCTAAAAGCATCTTCGCTGCGATAATTAAAATTAATACATAAGCTGCAGTCTCAAGTTCAGGTATTCTATCAATAAGCTTCAAGAAAACTCCGGCAACCCCACGCATCATCAATACGCCCAGCATTCCGCCTAATAAAAGAACCCAAATTTCCTGGCTGATCCCAAAAGCTGCTAATACGCTGTCAACAGAGAATGCGATATCCATCAGCTCAACAGCTGCAACAGTTCCCCAGAAGGTTCCAAACAGACGAACAAGCAAGCCTCCTTGATTGATGCCCTCTATTTCCTCATCTTCAGCACCAAGACCTTTTTTCTTGTCAATAAAGTACTTGATGGATAACCATGCCAGATAACCGGCACCTAAAATTTTAACCCACCAAAATTCAATTAGATAAACCCCAATACCAATTGCTATGAAACGGAAAATATAAGCACCCAGTAAACCATAGAATAGCGCCTTTCTTCGTTTTTCCTCCGGCAAATGCTTAACCATAACCGCAAGTACCAGTGCATTATCCGCAGACAAAAGACCTTCCATAATGACAAGTGTTCCAATTAATCCCCAGCTGACAGGGTTTGATAAAACATCAACCCACATTTCCCAGTTGAAGAACTGGGCATAAGTATGAATAATTCCTTCTATAACTGACATCCTTGTACTGTTCCCCCTAGATAATCCATTCTATTTTGTCCGTATAAAAGACTCGGCATTGCCGAGCCTGATTATGCAAATATACCTCTTAATTACCCAACCTGTAAACCAAAATCTTTTGCCAATGCAGCAAGGCCGCCCTGATATCCGCTGCCAATTGCACTGAATTTCCATTCTCCATTATGTCTGTATAATTCACCTACAACAAGTGCTGTTTCAATGGAGAAATCTTCACCAAGGTCATAACGGATCAATTCTTCACCAGAATCCTCATTAAGGATTCTTACATAAGAATTAGAAACCTGTCCGAAGTTTTGGCTGCGTGCCTCCCCATCATGAATCGTAATAGTAAAAGTAATGCGCTGAACGCTTGCAGGTACATTCGCCAAATCAATTTTAACCTGCTCGTCATCGCCATCTCCTTCACCTGTACGGTTATCGCCAGTATGTACAACAGCTCCGCCAGCGCCAGTTGTGTTGTTATAGAAAACAAAATCGCTTTCAGAGGTTACTTTTCCACTATCTCCAAGAAGGAAAACGGAAGAATCCAAATCAAAATCATTTCCGCCATCATATTTGTTTGTGTCCCATCCAAGACCAACTACTACTTTTGTCATTCCAGGGTTTGTTTTTGTTAAATCCACTTTTTGTCCTTTTGATAAGCTTACTGCCATTTCCAATCAAACCTCCATTAAATAGAATAAATGTATATACGGTAGATATTATGAAAAGTTTCATAATCCATAAAATTATTTTTTCATAATATGAAATTTATTTCAAACTTTTAACTCAACCATTTTGGAGGAGTATTTTTGTCCCAATAAATTGCCCCTAATTCGTGATGAGCCTGAAAGTTGTCATGATGTGTATGATAATGGAAATTAAACCAATAACCCTGCTGAGGCGGATGGTCTCTTCTTACATGGAAGCGGATGACGTCTTCATTCGTTTGGCTATTGGCAATATGAAAGATCTTTTCGGAAAAACCACCCCCAGGAGTTTCAGTTACCATTAAGTGTGCCATGCTTTCTTCAGGAAATTGAACGGTCACATCCTGGATGGCCTTTTCAATATTCGGAAGAATAACTTCATTGAACTCATCCTCAATAACCGGGCCAATTTTTGTTCCGAATTTTTCATATGACTGCAGTTCTGCTTCTTTGACCATTTGCCTGATAAAGACTTCTTTATCAATAAACTGTTCATCTTCCGCAGGTGAGTCTGCACTTCCATCTGTATTTTCAACGTCTGATGCTTTAGAAGCCTTTAACTGGTTCGTATTTTCATAAAGTAAGGCTTGAGACGGTGTAACCATGCCAAAGGTTAAAATGGTTATAAGCACAACAAAGGATTTTCTCAGCCATTTTGGCATTCTTTTCATCCACCTTTCCCTTTACGCAAGGACTTCTTTCAATATACCGCTTTTTCCGATATTGGCTGCAGCCTGTTTCAAAACTTCTTCAGGCTGAACGAGAGCAATTCGCACATATCCTTCTCCCCACTTGCCGAAAGCATTGCCTGGAGTTACCACAACATTCGCCCGGTTAATTAATTCAATTGCAAATTCCTTTGAGTTGTATGGCTCAGGCACCTCTGCCCATAAAAACATAGAGCCTTCTGGCTTGCTGACATTCCAGCCGATTTCTTTTAAACCCTCTGTCAAAACATCTCTTCTGGTCCTGTAAATATCCCTCAAGCTGTTTAAGAAGCCCGATTGATCTCTTAACGCTTTAGAAGCTGCAGCCTGAACCGGCAGAAATACTCCATAATCCAAATTGGATTTGAAATTTGCCAGCATTGTGATCAGCTGATTATTTCCGGCCGCATAAGCTACCCGGCAGCCAGCCATGTTAAAGCTTTTTGACAGTGAATTCATTTCCAGACCGACTTCCATGGCCCCTTCTACAGACAAAAAACTTAGCGGCTTGCGTTCATAATAAAGCTCCGAATAAGCAAAGTCGTGAACTATAACAAAGTTATACTTTTTAGCAAGACAAATGGCTTCAAGGTAAAATTCCTCAGTAGCCATCGCGGGAACAGGATTACCTGGAAAATTCAATATCATTAACTTTGTTTTAATAAGGATTTCCTCAGGTAGTTCACCCAGATCAGGAAGAAACCTGTTTTCCTTTTTCAGCGGCATTGAATACATTTGAGCCCCAGCCATTCCTGCACCTGCAGCATAGGCTGTATATCCCGGATCTGGTACAAGAATATAATCATCGGGGTCACAGAGAACCATGGGCAAATGCACAAGCCCATCCTGGGAACCCATCAACAGGAGCACCTCGGAATCAGGATCAAGTGACAATCCAAAGTTACTTTTATAATAGTCACAGACCGCGGAATGGAATTCATTTGTCCCTGTTAAAGAATAGCCGTATAAATCCGGATTCAGTGAACTTTTAGCCAATTCATCTGTAATAAAACTTGGCGGCGGCAAATCAGGGCTGCCAATGCTTAGGTCAATCATTGGAATTCCGTCTGAAAGTTTAGAATTCTTAATTTGTGCCAACTCCGCAAAAACACTTTCCTGAAAAGATGCCATTCTTTTTGAAATAGGAAAATTCATGATATCTGTCCTCACTATGTATCTATTATCTCTTTTTCTATTATACTGCTTTTTGGAGTAAATGAAAATTGATTTCATTTTTAGGTTTTTAAAACAATAGTTATATAGTGAAAAATAAGTATCCTGTGATTACAAAGCAATAAAGCGGGAATAATAAGGAACAAATCGTTTTATACGAGTTCAGAAGAAGAAAAAGGGGGAAATCAGGATGGATTGGTCTCTTGTCTTTGTTATTGCAAGCTTACTTTTGATGGCTTATTTTGTTTATCTGGCCATTGCCGATTAACTGTGAAGGTGCCGTAAACGGCACCTTTTTCATTTTTCAATGACACCGAAATGAAACTTGGATGTTTTTCTTTTATATACTCTGAAGCCAAATTGCTTAAATCTGGAGCTTCTAAAATGGTCTTTCAATACAACTCTCTCTTTAGCAACTCTTTTTGCGTGAAAAATTATTTCCTCCGACAGGTCTGCATATACAGCAAATCGGCTAAGGGCTTTGATTCCATCTGACTCAAGGATGTTTTCTTCGAACATCGGATCAAAATAAACTACATCATAACTATTATCAGGAAGCATTTCCAAATAAGGAAAAGAGTTTGTGGATTTAACATGGATTCTCCTCATTGATTGGTCCATTGATTCCAATCCTGATTCCCATTGCCTCAGCCCATTTTCCACAAGAAAAGCGAGGTAACGGTTGCCCTCCAACCCTGTTACTTCCCCTTCTTGGCCAACAGTATAGCTCGCCATAATACTGTCAGAGGCAAGTCCAAGCGTACAGTCCAGCATACTTTTGCCTCTCTGAAGTCGGGCTGCCTGAAGAAAAGGGTCACTTTCTCCCTTTATCAGTCGCTTTATTCTAAACATTGCTGAATTGGGGTGGAAAAAGAATGGCTGGTTTTCACCCACTGGAAAAAGCTCCAGGCGCTCCTTCCCCACAACAATGCAATCATCCTGCACTTGTTTCTGAATGGTTCCCACGGACCTTTTATTTCTGTCAATATATTCTGCTTCCAATTCGGCAGCAATTCTTCTGGCCTTTTCCTTCATTTCCTGATTGGTCCGTCCTGCAGTTGTAATAATCAAATCGAGTTCACCTGGCTCTTTTTTTATAAGACTCTTTTCTCATAGATTGTTGTTTTTGCTTATAAACTTTGCCCGTTGATTTCCGCTCAAGAAACTCAGCGAACCGCGGACGATCCGCCGCTCATCAAGCACTAAGCCTGTGTGATCCGCTTCTCCTGCTGGACTTTGAATAAGCATCCTCGAATAAACACCGCATAGTGGAAATGTGAATGCATTTTCGAGAGTCTCGCGCCCTTCGCTCCAATCAACGGAGTGCAAAAGTTATTAAATAGCTTTTAATAAAATGGCTCTTTTCATATAGATTGTTATTTTTGGACTATAAAGCTTG
>NZ_JAGGQS010000056.1:0-17464 GCF_018613175.1 Bacillus sp. ISL-47
CTTCCCGCAGGACATTGAATAAGCTTCCTCGAATAAGCACCGCACGAAGAAAATGCGAATGCATTTTCGAGGATCAAGTGCTTCCACTCCAATCAACTCAGTAATTAAAACTAGTTTGCAAGTAACAAACTTTGCGAAAACAGCCTTAATTTAAAGCTATTTTAAAGTTAATTTTTGATTTAGCACCGTGATGATTGAAGCGGAAGAATTAAAACGCCGGCAAGCTTCGAAAGCCCGCGGTTCACTGAGTGCCTGTAGCGAAAATCAACACTAAGGATTACCAAAACCTAAATAAAAAAGAGGCTAGTGCTGCTTTTATTAAGACAGCATATCTAACCTCTTTAAACAAAGCAAATATATTACTTTTTAGAGTTATTGTCGTCCATTTTCAGAACAGCCATGAAAGCTTCTTGCGGAACTTCAACAGAACCAACCTGCTTCATCCGCTTTTTACCTTCTTTCTGCTTCTCCAAAAGCTTGCGCTTCCGGGAAATATCTCCGCCGTAACACTTTGCCAATACATTTTTTCGGATCGCTTTAATCGTTGAGCGGGCAACGATTTTTTGCCCTATAGCCGCCTGGATTGGGACCTCAAATTGCTGACGCGGAATAAGTTCCTTGAGCTTTTCAACGATTACCTTTCCTCTTTCATAAGCGAAGTCTCTATGGACAATAAAGCTTAGTGCGTCGACTTTTTCAGCATTTAATAGAATATCCATCTTAACAAGCTGGGAAGGCTTATAGCCGATTAGTTCATAATCGAAAGAAGCGTATCCTTTAGTATTTGATTTAAGCTGGTCAAAGAAATCATATACAATTTCAGATAAAGGGATTTCATAAATAATATTAACCCTTGTTTCATCCATGTACTGCATATCGATGAATATGCCGCGTTTCTCCTGGCAAAGTTCCATAATGGCACCAACATAGTCATTCGGTGCCATCATTGTGGCTTTTACATATGGCTCTTCCACACGATCGATCTTTTGCGGGTCAGGCATGTTGGATGGATTATCCACTTTAATTTCGGTGCCGTCTGTCATGATGACATCATAAATTACACTTGGCGCCGTTGTAATTAAGTCAATCTTGAATTCACGCTCAATACGCTCCTGAATAATTTCCATGTGAAGCAGTCCAAGGAATCCGCAGCGGAATCCGAAGCCAAGTGCTTGGGAGGTTTCAGGTTCAAACTGAAGTGCAGAGTCATTAAGCTCAAGCTTTTCAAGAGCTTCCCTCAAGTCATTAAACTTGGCGCTGTCAATCGGATATAAACCGCAATAAACCATTGGATTTAACTTTCGGTAACCTGGAAGAGCTTCGGATGCACCGTTTTTAGCACTTGTAATGGTGTCACCGACACGGGTATCGCCAACATTTTTAATGGCTGCCGTCAGAAACCCTACGTCACCAACTGATAATTCAGGCAGCGGAGTAGATTTGGGTGTAAATACACCAACCTCTGTTACTTCAAATTCTTTTCCTGTTGCCATCATTCTTATTTTGTCCCCAACTTTTACCGTTCCTTCTACTACACGGATATAAGCAACAACTCCGCGGTAAGCATCATAAAGGGAATCAAAGATTAGCGCCTTTAAAGGAGCCTCTGGATCGCCAACTGGTGCAGGCACCTTTTCAACGACCTGTTCGAGGATCTCTTCAATGCCTATTCCAGCCTTTGCTGAGGCAAGTACCGCTTCTGAAGCATCAAGGCCGATTACTTCTTCAATTTCATTGCGAACTCGCTCAGGATCTGCGCTCGGAAGGTCAATCTTGTTGATGATCGGAAGGATTTCCAGATCGTTATCCAAAGCTAAATAAACATTTGCAAGGGTTTGAGCTTCAATCCCCTGGGCTGCATCCACCACCAGGATTGCTCCTTCACAGGCTGCCAAACTGCGGGATACTTCATATGTAAAATCAACATGTCCCGGAGTATCAATTAAGTGGAAAGTATAAATCTCTCCATCTTTCGCTTTATATTTTAACTGGACGGAGTTTAATTTGATAGTAATGCCGCGTTCTCTTTCAAGATCCATTGAATCAAGGAGCTGATCCTTCATTTCACGCNNCGAAAAATTCCTTATTCTCTCTTGCCTTTTAAGTCTCTCTTCTCTGTTCATGGTTTACAATTCAACTCCTACTATAAGAAAAGCGCAAGACGCCTTTAATGGGCGCCTGGAGCCAAGTGTTAATCTATTTTCAGTTAGTCCTTTTAGTTTATACACTATTTTTGATTATAGCAGTACGTTTATGAAGATTCAATGCTAAGCTTTATGGCCTTCTAATTAAAGCTTTGTTGACTTTACCAGGTAAAAAAACAGGACTGCCCTGAAGCAGCCCTATTTTCCGGTTAATAATTCTGTAATGAAAGCGATCGATTTTTCTGTTAATGAAGACAGGCCTTCGGAGATACTTTTACCCAAAGACGAAAAGAAGTTATATGCTTTTATTTCTTCTAGCTTTTCTTTCTTCTGCTGAAGATCATGGCTGGATACATCATTTCCCAGTACAGAAGCCTGAAGCTCACCTTCCTCGCTTTCGCTTAAGGTAAGTGCAGCTTTGAAATCATCATCAGAATAGCCCTTCATTCTCTGTATTCCTTCATTGGCCTGCTGCATTCCAAACAAGACAGATACAAACATTATGGAAGCCAGAAAAATCGCTTTTAACATAAACATCTTCATTACAAATCACACCTTTATTTCTTTTCCGAGTCCGTGCCTGCAGGTGAATTCACTTCCTCAGCCTGCCAATAATATTCACTGAAAATTTCCGCAAGGGCTTCCGCTGAACGATTCAATTCCTCAAAGGTATTATCGACTCCTCCAAATTCCACCAGAATTGCATTTTCAGAAAGGTCCTGATTAAATTTCCCATTCGTCCTTTCTCCCTGCAGCTGGATAATCCCTCTGCTCAAACCCTTGTATTTTTCCTCAAGCCTTTTATGCAATTCATTTGCAAACTTTAAATTCTTCTCGTAGTTTTGATGCTCCGCTCCGATCACAAATGCAAGCTTTGCATATGGCTTTCCGTTAATTTCTTTTGTTGTATCCTCTTTTCTTCGCGAGTCCCTGTGAATATCAATGAAATATGTTAAATCCCGGTCAGTGGTAGCAGCTGCCTGAACGACTTCCCGTGAAGCCTCATAGGATTGTGCATAACTCCATCCCTTTTTATTTAAAGTTGCCTGAATATCCGTTTTATCAACCGTTGTCCCGATGCCTCTGCCCTCCAGTTCCTCTTTAAGCTTGTCCCCTATTTTTGTCACATTAATTTGAGAATGGCTGGCTGCATTCGGGTCGTTCACACCTTTGAGATAAGGAAGAAAGGATTCGCGGTTATGGCTGAAATAAACATATACTGCCTTTTTATCGCCAGTAGTCATAGGTGGTGTACCCGATTGGCTTCTGTTTTCGTTTGACTCTAGCCCCTCCGTGTTTTGCAGCGCGGCTTCCTGCTCAGCTTTCAAAACTTCCAATGGCGGCGAAGACTCAACAGGCATGTTGGTATAATCCGTTCCTTCACCGGCAACCAGAATTTTACTGTCATAAATGGAGAAGTAGGGCAGTTCTCTTCCTAATAAACTTCTTGGATCATCCAGATTTACATTGGTTGATAGCTTAAAAACCATATTGGCTAAGCTGGGAGGAGAGCTATTTTCAGGCATTCCTTTCAGAAAGGAGTGGTTTTCCCAACCAAGGAAATAGTAAAGCGATTCACCTGTCAGGTTGGTAGCAGCTGTATTTACGGAAGCGGAGCTGATCCTATATTCCGGCTTTAAGGATGTAAGAGCTCCGCTTATTGAAAAGATCATAAATAGAAAGAGCAAAAATCCGCCTGCGGCTTTTAACAGGGTTGTCCCTTGAATTGTTACAACGAGTCCATTTGTCTTCAAAGGTTTCATTGTTCCACCTCTCTTTGCAAGTCTAGTAAATGTTATGACTATGCTAGAGAAGATAGAACAAAATATTTTTTATCTAGTATAAAAACCAGCATTTTCCTGGTTCACTTTTTGATGGAGTGCTGCATTTAATCCGTTTGCGATCAGGTTTGACATATCCTCAATAAACACATCAACTTCCTTTGGCGTAACCATTAGATTATGGCCCAGCGGTGAAAGCACTTCATAGATCAGCCTTCGTTTTTCATCTTCTGGCAAGGTTCCAATCATGCCTAAAAAGGTTTTTCGGTGATGCTCCTCAGGCAAATCTTCCTCAGTCAGTTTTCTTTTTTCTCCAAAGGTCATGCCTGCCGGTGCAAGTGACCGGGACGGGCGGTCCCCCTCTTTCATTTCCTTTCCAAAATGCTTGAGAATAAAATCAATGGTGTCGCTTGTTATGGACACGGCATCCACAACAGTAGGAACCCCGATAGCGATGACCGGAATACCCAATGTTTCCTGGCTGATTTCCTTCCGTTTATTTCCTACACCGGAGCCGGGATGAATGCCTGTATCCGATATTTGGATAGTGGAATTAACTCTTTCAATTGAGCGGGATGCAAGCGCATCTATAGCAATGACAAAATCAGGTTTTGTTTTTTCAACAATTCCATAAATAATATCGCTTGTCTCAATGCCGGTTAACCCCATTACTCCAGGGGATATTGCGCTTACCGGCCGATAGCCTTCTTCAACGCTTTCAGGCTGCAGCTGGTAGAGATGCCTTGTAATCAGAAGGTTTTCACAAACTTGAGGCCCAAGGGCGTCAGGAGTGACATTCCAGTTCCCTAAGCCTACAATCAGGCATGAGGCGTTCTCTTTTATTCCTAATTGTTTAATGAACTGGGAAAACTCACTTGCAAAAACAGATTCTACCTTTTTCTGCAGTTCGGTATCCTGCTGGCGGATACCTGTTACTTCAAGTGTTAAATATTTACCTTCCTTTTTTCCTAAAGCCTCTGCACCTTGTTTTGTCACTTCCACAAAAGAGATCTTTATATCGTTTTCTTCTTTTTCTTTTATGATTACGCCCTCTATTTGCGAAAGGTTTTCCTGCGCGTGGACATCGTCTTTCTGCCTGTCCGCTATAACCATTTCCCTTGCTTCAATTGCCAGATCCGTTCGGACCGAGTACTTGCTTAAATCTATTGATTCCTTCAAGTTAATCCCTCACATTCTCTGCTTTTTGGTTTTATGGAAAATAACCCATAAAATACTAGAATTCGGATATGTACTATCATTGCCTGTAATAGGCAAAATCATGCATAAGAAGGATTATCCTGATAACAGAATTCCAATCAGCAATTTTAATTACAGAGTATTGCATTATGGTCTCGTGTTTGATAAAATATCACTTGTTCTTAATTATTGTTAATGAATGTGAATGT
Source organism: Bacillus sp. ISL-47 (assembly GCF_018613175.1). Taxonomy (NCBI): domain Bacteria; kingdom Bacillati; phylum Bacillota; class Bacilli; order Caryophanales; family Bacillaceae; genus Bacillus; species Bacillus sp. ISL-47. The sequence continues at coordinate 5,332 of NZ_JAGGQS010000056.1, forward strand.
CGAGTTATAGAATCTCGATGCTTTTTCAGGAGGTGAATGGAATGCCAAACATTAAATCTGCTATTAAGCGTGTTAAAACTAGCGAAGCTCGTAACGCTCATAACGCTACAATCAAATCTTCAATGCGTACAGCTGTTAAGAAGGTTGATGCTGCGATCGTAAACAACGATGCTGCTGCTGCAACTGAATCTTTCGCTGATGCTGCTCGTAAACTAGACAAAGCTGCTGCAAAAGGTCTAATCCACAAAAACGCTGCTGCTCGTAAAAAGTCTCGTTTAATGAAAAAAATGAACTCTTTAAACGCTTAATGTTTAAAGATATCGGCTATCTTTTAGGGATAGCCTTTTATAATGCACTAAAAAGCGGTCCATGTCAGGACCGCTTTTTTATTGCGTATGTTTTTGCAAAGCTTGGCTTTGAAGGCGAAACAGGAACATCTCAATCAGCATGGTTTTATTCATGCCCCCGGTTTTCATTTGGTAATCGGCATCTGCAAGCAAGCTCATGATGATTGTTAGTTCTTCATCGCCAAAAAGCTGCGCCTGCCCCGCAGCCAGCTTTACGCGAAAAGGGTGGATTTTTAAATAGCCTGCGATCTGCTGCTGTCCATATCCCCGTCTGGCGAGCTCTTTTACCTGATATATAAGCCTGAACTGCCCGGTTATCACGGATAAAATTTTTATCGGTTCTTCATTTTGCTTAAGTAAATCATAATAAATTCTTAGCGCCTCTTCTATTTTGCGATGGACAATTTTATCCACCAGAGAAAAAATGTTCTGTTCCAGTGACCGTGAAACCATCTTTTCAACCATCTGTTCGTCTATTCGCTTTGTATCATTTGCATATAAAGCTAATTTATCTATTTCACTAGTCAGAATAAACAAGTTGGTTCCTGCCAGGGTCAATACCAGTTCAACTGCAGCTTCATCAATCTGAACCCCGTTTAAAGCCGCCCGTTCCCTAATCCATGTTTTCAGCTCACCTTCGTTCAGCTTCTTTGCTTCGAGAACGGCAGCCGTTTTCTTTAATTGTTTTGTTAATTTTTTCCGGTCATCCAGCTTTTCAGAGGAAGCTGCCAAAACCACAACCGAGTATGGCGCAGGTTCCTTAATATAGGCTTCTAGCTTAGCCAGATTATGCTCTATTTTCGCCTTAGACTTTTCAGAAGTCAAAAATACTGGGTTATGTAAAAAAATCAGCCTTCTTTCCCCCATAAAAGGGAATGTTTCGGCATCTTCCAGCGCTGTATCAATTGGGGTTTCTTCAAGGTCATAAGTGGATAAATTAAAATCAGCTTCTTCTGGGCTTAACACATAATTGATAAGCAGCTGTTTTGTTTCGTTTATAAGATAGGGTTCTGTTCCATATAATAAATATACAGGAGCAAACCGCTTTGCTTTAATTTGTTTCCATATATCAAAAACCAATTTCTTTCGCTCCGTTCAATTTGCGTTTTATTCTCTTTCTATCCTAAAGAAGCTAAAACGTTTTGACAAGTTATTCATAAGAAATTGGCGTCCGCTATGAACGCCAATTCCTGATCTATATAGAACGCCGCTCCCTGAGACCCGGGATACTCAGGAAACTGCGGTGCACCCTTTGTTTGGTTATTTTCCCCTTGATGTTCAGCGTTATTTGTGACAACTCTTGTTAATCCAGGAAAAGGGCAGGGGAACGCTAGATTTTTTTATTTGAATGTCTTATACTATATAGGAAATAGGAGGGGTAGACTGTGAACGAATTTGAAAAGAACGTCCAAAGTAAACGAAATGATGCTATCGACTCTGGCGTAGGATTTATCGTATCATTCGGTTTCTTCGCAACGTTATTTGTTATTGCAACAGTCATTAAATTTTTAGGAGCTTAATGGCTACATAAAAATGTATGGTCCAGGCTATTTTTTGAGCCAGGCCAAAGCATGGAGGCTGCATATTTGCAGTCTCTTTTTTTACTTTTGGCTGTTTTCTAAAAGATTGTTGTGAACCCTTACATAAGTAGCGGGCTCAAGTACTTTCTAAGATATACTATGGAAGCTGAACGTAAAAGGTTCCTGAATTGCCTTTAAAAATATAGGTAACTGCCCCATGCTCATCTGTTCTTAAAATTCGAATATTATTGCTGCGAAACCTGGAAATTACATCTGTGTGGGGATGCCCGTAGCGGTTGTTTTCCCCCGCTGAAATTATGGCTATCTTCGGCTTAACGCTTGAGAGGAATAGATCTGTTGATGAGGTTTTACTTCCATGATGCCCCGCTTTTAATACATCAATTTTTAAGTTGGGATAATTTTGAACCAGCCTTTCTTCTCCTTCCGCTTCAATATCTCCGGTAAAAAGCCAGCTTAAGCCGCCCAATTTGGCAAATAGCACAATGGACCCGTCATTTCTCTCTGTTTTAATTTCTTCTTGCGGAGAAAGTATTTGAAAAAAGCCTTCTCCCTCTGTCCATCTGTCTCCAGCTTTACTGAATAACACTTTGCTATTTCTCCTCTTTGCTTTATGAATAACTTCTTGTTCGAGCTCAGAAATCTCACTGACTATTGGCAAAATAACGGCTTTAACCCTTATTTCGTCAATGATCGCTGCAGCTCCGCCAATGTGGTCCATATCCCCATGAGTCAAAATAAGCTTATCAATTGAACTGATTCCTTTACTCTTAAGAAAAGGGACAACTATGTCCTTCCCTGCTTCAAATGGATCGCTTCGTATCTTCCAATCTTTCGTTTGAAAACTGACTGTGCCGCCTGTATCAATTAAATAGTTCCCTTTTCCATATGGAAGCTTAACCAGTATGCTATCCCCCTGTCCAACATCAATAAATGTGACTTCTCCTTTTGGGGAAACAGAAGTGGTAAAGAAATGAAGCAATAACGCAAATACGGGGAGTATACAACTTAAGAAAAACGCTTTCTTTCCCTTTGATCTTTCCCATGAGGCGAAAAATACGGGTATGAGCAAAACATATAGGAGCAGGACCAGTAATGAAGGACGGCCTAAAACAATAGATGTATGAGGGATCTCTGAAAGTTTTCCTGCTATATAATCAATCAGAGTTATAAATTCATCAAAAGGAGCAAGCAAAAAAGCAGACTTCCCGCCTGATAATAAATGAAGCAAAAAAATAATTAGTATGGCCGGCAGAACAATAGAGGAAAATACTGGAACAAAAATTAAATTGGCAAACACAGAAAGAATGGACATTTCAAAGAAATGCCAGAACAATATCGGCATTGCAGCAACTTGGCAAATAAAGGAAACCAAAATGATAATAACAAAGGGGTTGCTAAATCGTTTTAATAGGAGCGGTGCTGACAGGATGAGCGATAAGCTAACAGCAAATGAAAGCTGAAAGCCCGCATTAAACAGGATAAAAGGGGAAATAAAGAGATAGATCATAAACACAATGGAGAATACATCAATAATCAGCACAGCTGATTTTAACTTCCTGGCAGCCAACACTAAAAGCATCATAAAAACAGCTCTGATGACAGAAGGTGCTACACCTGTAATAAGCGCGTATCCTGGCAAAATCAGAATTAGAGCGCTCGTCATTTTCTCTCTCGTTATCCCTGCCCGAATCCCGGCAAGAAAAAACATGCCGGCAAGCAATCCTACATGCAGGCCGGAAATAGCAAGTAAATGGATTATCCCCAGTTTTTGATAAGATTCAAGAACATCTTGTTCAATGAAATTTCGATCACCAAATATGAGGGCAACTGCTATGGAAGCTGTCTTTTCAGGAAAATTCCCCACCAGGTAATTTATTCCTGTTTCTCTCATTTTCAGAAGTGATAAAGGGAGGCTATTTTCACGGTAACTGCAATCGGAGAGGATTAACTGCTTAATTTCAAGGACCCAGAAGATTTTGTTATGATTGAGGTACTCTTTATAGCTGAATGCGTTGGGATTTGTAGCTATTGGCGGCGTCTGCAAAGTACCGTTTACCTTGCATGAAAGTCCAACCCGCAAATAGTTGCTGAGGATCTTTTTTTCTTTATCAGATTTAATTTTATATCTAGCCATTAATTTTTCATTCGAAACTGTTTCAACAAGGACGGTAAGTTGGTCTCCATCTATTCTAGCAGCTTCTTTAATCCCTACTTCAAAAAGTGCTTCGCCGCCCGCCAAACTGGTCATATTATGGTCTTCCGCTATTACGCTTCGAATGAGAAAGAGAAGGAAGAGGATTAAGAGCAGGCCAGATTGTTTTTTTGTGAGGATACTTCTTTTATATAACCAAAACGCTGACACAAACATAATGAAAATTATTATAAACGGTTTGAAAAAAACTGTTAATATTCCAGAGAGTGAGGCAGCAGCTGCATAAATCCATCTGCCTTTCATGTAATTTGCTCCTTTTCTACTAATTTCTTCTGTTTATAATGCAGGAATAAAATCCGCTCTTTCTTGGGTTTTACTCCTGCAATCAAATCATGAAGTAAATAGCTTGTCCTTTTTTTCCTTGTAGACTTTCAATAATTCCCGATTTGTTCCACTCTTCTCAAGTTCGTTCATCATCTCTTCGATAAGATCACGTTTTTCTTGCCTGCTTTCATCAAATGAAACCTTTTCAGCTTCAACCTGAACCGTTTTAACTCCGGCCTTCTCAAAGAGTTCAATGCCATAAGGGTGATTTTTATAGTCCTGTGCGTAGTAGACCGTTTTAATACCTGCCTGGATAATAGCTTTGCAGCATTGAAGACAAGGAAAATGTGTTACGTAGATTTCTGCATCACTTGTAGGCACACCAAATTTAGCACATTGCAAAATCGCGTTCATTTCTGCGTGTATGGTGCGTACACAATGGTTATCAATAACATAGCAGCCTTCATCCATGCAATGTTCACCGCCTGCAATCGAACCATTATATCCGCCTGCAATAATTCTCTTATCCCTGACTATTGTTGCGCCTACCGCCAATCTTGTACATGTGCTCCTTAGAGCAAGCAAATGGCTTTGAGCCATAAAGTATTGATTCCAGGATATACGTTCCATCTTGTTTGCCTCTCCCTTCCATCTTTTCCGCAAGCTGTTGCCAGCCACTTTTATAATCTTATAGGAAATTCTAATTTTCTCAACATAAGTTTAAGCCCCAAATGATACAAGGTCAATGGAAGTAAGAATTTCTACTTTACCTTTATCTGTTCTTTCAGTTTTTCGAAGGTCTTTTCCCCTATCCCTGCAATTAATTTCAGATCCTCTATAGCCTTAAATGCCCCATTTGTTTCCCGGTGCTCAAGAATGGCAGCAGCCTTAGAAGGACCAATTCCAGGCAGCGTTTGCAATTCAGCCTCACTTGCTTTATTCAGATTAATTTTCCCATCATTTTGTTGGACTGAGATCGAAGCCATTCCCTCATCCCCATTCATTTCAAGGACCCCCTCTCCTTTTTCAGGAATATAAATAGCCATTTCATCCGCTACCCTTAGAGCAAGATTTATTTGATTGCGATCAGCATTTTCCAGCAGCCCGCCTGCTTTTTCTAAAACATCTATAACCCTATCGCCCTCCAGTGTTTCATAAACACCCGGCTTTTTAACTGCCCCTTTCAAATCGACTATTATCACTTGAGGCTGTCCATTTGCTGAAACTTTATCTTCAGTTCCATCATGGACACTTTCCTCCCTATCTGCTATTTGCACTGGATCAATATCAGGAAGGGGTTTTGTTTCTTGAGGAGGCATAAATAAATAATATAGGAAGGCACAGATTGCAAACGCGCCCCCCAAAAAATATGCTTTATTGCTCTTTACCCATTCGGCCATAGGTTTCCTATCCTTTCTTTTTGTCATAATTGTTTTTTTCAACACATATCGTTATACGAGAGAGCCTGCTTTTGAAGGAGGGATGGAACAGTGAAAATCGGAATCATTGGTACAGGTAATATGGGGAGAATAATGACAGAGGCATTCCTTGACGGAGGAGCCGTTTCCCCTTCCTCCATGACTATTACCAATAGGACAATTGCGAAAGCGATGGAGATAAAGGTAACACACCCTGATATTGCGGTTGCGGAAGATGCCAGAGAGACTGCACGGCACTCTTCTCTTATTTTCGTATGCGTAAAGCCTCATGATGTTTATGAGGTGATTCAGGATATCCAGCCGTTCCTGTCAAAAGATAAGTGTGTGGTATCAATCACAAGTCCCATAAGCGTAAAACAGCTTGAATCTGTACTGCCTTGTTCTGCTGCGAGAGCAATTCCCAGTATCACGAATCGGGCTTTATCGGGAGTCTCATTATTATCATTTGGGGAACAATGCCAGGAGGAATGGAAAAGACGACTCCAGGAGCTTTTTGAGAGTATTTCTACACCGATATCTATTGAGGAAAACATCACAAGAGTTTCTTCTGATATCGTCAGCTGCGGACCAGCCTTTTTCAGCTATTTGACACAGCGCTTCATAAACGCAGCAGTTTCGGAAACAGAAATTGACCAGGAAACTGCCACTAAGCTTGCAGGCGAAATGTTAATCGGACTGGGGGATTTGCTAAAAAAAGGGTTTTATACTTTGCCGACATTGCAGGAGAAAGTATGTGTCAAAGGAGGAATTACCGGAGAAGGAATACGGGTGCTTGAAAACGAGCTTGGAAAAGTATTTGAACACTTGTTTCAGGCAACACATTCGAAATTTGACGAGGATCTTATACAAGTAAAAAAACAGTACACACTTCAATAATAATTCTTTATCAGCGTTTAAAATCCTTCTTATTCAAATAAAAAATTATAGCCAGATTGCCTTTTGGCAATCTGGCCTTTTTAATAATCATGGATATATTAAGAAACGGAACTTTTTTCACCTTTAGTGTCTTCACTTTTTCTAGAAATAAAGAAAATCCGTTCCGCCTGGCTTCCAGGAGCTGCATCTTCGAAATCAGCTGAAACCTCCAGAAGCTCAAAGCCGCATTCCCGGAGCCATCCGACATAGGTTTCAACAGGGTAGGTTCGCTGAAAGTGAAGTTCATCATAACGATCGTATCTTCCCGTTGCTTCATCCAAAACAAAAAAGGAGAGATCATGCTCAACAGAGTTGGGGTATCCCCCCTGATAGCTATGCCATATATAAGAAATTTCTTCATCATTCTCAGCAAATGTCTGATTCATAAAGATTTGCATCATTTTATAAATAGAATGGACGTCGAATATAAAAAGGCCATTATCTTTAAGGTGTCTATGGACACGCTGAAAGGTTTCTTGTACCTCTGATTCTGTCTCTAGATAGTTTAATGAATCACAAAAAATCCCGATAACATCAAATTCTCCAAATCCCCCCAATTCAGCCATATTCTGCTGATAAAAAGGAATTCGCAAGCCGCTTTGTTCAGCCTTAGCCTGAGCTACAGCCAGCATATTCACTGACAGGTCCACACCTGTAACATCATATCCCTGTTTTCCAAGCCTAATCGCAAGCTGACCTGTTCCGCATGCCAGATCCAGCAGCTTTTTGCCTCGAACACCATACTTGCCCGCCTTTTGACTGATTAATTCCACCCAGCTATCGTATGGGACATCTTCCATTAGCTGGTCATAAAGATAAGCGAACTTGCCGTAGCTCATTGATTAAGCATACTTTGGACGTTTTCAACTGGCGCATCGCCCCAAAGCCTTTCCAGGTTATAATAGCTTCTTTCGTCACGATGGAAAATATGTGCTACGACATCCCCCATATCAACAAGAATCCACCTGGCCTCATCAAAGCCCTCCATTCTTTTAACAATAAATCCTTCTTCTTCCGATTTCTCTTTCATTTCCCGCGCAATGGCCTGCACCTGTTTGTCAGAGTTCCCATGGCAAATAATAAAATAGTCAGAGATTAAGGAAATACCTTGCATATTCAGGACAGTAATATCCTCTGCTCTTTTATCATCCGCTGCCTTTACTGCAGTCATCAGCAATGTATTCTCACTCATTCAATCAGTCCTCCGTTTTCATTAAAAGATCATTATAGGTATGGAAGGTAGCCGGAAAAACGGGCTGCCCCTTTTTTACTAAGAACATAATGGTATTTTGTACAGATTTTATTAGTGCTTGATCCAGACTCGAATTGGCCAGCTCACGCACCTCTTCAACACCTGGGAAATGCCTTCCGGGCTCAATGTAATCAGCAAGGTAGATAACTTTTTCAAGCAATGACATTCCTACCCTTCCGGAAGTATGATATCTTATTGCGTCGAGAACTTCGCTATCAGTAATTCCCGCTTCTTTTTCAGCCAAATAAGCGCCTACAGGAGCATGCCAAAGCTCACTGTTGTAAGCAAGGAGCTCTACGGGCATGCCATTGCTTAAAATGATTTCCTTCATCTCATCTTTTGGCCGAAACTTTGCATAATCGTGGAAGATTGCAGCCAATTCTGCTTTTTTTTCATTTGCACCGTACTTTTCCGCAAGCTTTATGGCAGTTTCCATAACACCAATACTATGAATAAAGCGATGTTCGGTTAATTGTTCTTTAACAATTGCCAGAGCCTGATCACGATTCATATAAATGATTCTCCTTTATATAGTTCCCAATTGAATCAGGGACTAAATAGCGGATCGATCCGCCTTTCTTCAGCCTGCTCCTGATCATACTCGATGAAATCCCCATTTCCGGAACCTCTGAATAAAGAATGGAATAGGAAGTCTCGAGATTGTAGGATGGCCTCTGCACGCCGACGAAAGTAATCATTTCAAGAAGCTTATCAATGTTGTGCCACTTAGGCAAATACTCTACCATGTCAGCCCCGATAATAAAGTAAAACTGCTTTTGAGGATAGTTTTCCTTCAAAATCTTAATCGTATCATAGGTAAATGAAGGCCCTTGCCTTTCCAGCTCAATCAGTTCCAATTTAAATCCTGGATGGGTATCTACTGCAAGCTTAAGCATTTCTATCCGGTCACGGTTGCTGGCAGCATTGGATTTCTCTTTATGAGGTGGTTCCTGGTTCGGCATAAACCATACTTCATCCAAGCCTTGTGAACACATAACCTCATTTGCAATAATAAGATGTCCCAGGTGAGGAGGATTAAAGGTACCTCCTAGTATGCCTACTTTGTCCATTAGAGCCCCTCCATTTTCGTATGCCGAAATGAAACTGTTCTTATGGCAGTTCGATTTGTTTGTTTTCTATTGATTCTTTATATAAAACAATAATATTCCCAATAACTTGAACAAGCTCCGCTTTTGTTCCTTTTACCAGCTGCTCTGCAACTGTATCTCTGTCTTCATCACAATTTTGCAGGACAGTGACTTTTAATAATTCACGGGCCTCCAAGGCTTCTCCTACTTGTTTAGTCATATTTTCATTTACCCCGCCCTTGCCTACTTGAAAAATCGGGTTTAAATGATGGGCTTTAGAACGTAAAAAACGTTTTTGCTTTCCTGTTAGCATAGTAATCCTCCCAGTTGTTTTAAGACTTTATCTCTCATTCTTTTTATATCCGGTGCAATGCCAGTCCAGTTTTCAAAAGCCAGGGCTCCCTGATGAACAAACATATCCAGTCCATTTTGGGTTCCGGCTCCCTTTTTCCTAGCTTCCCGCAAAAGCTGTGTTTCAAGCGGATTGTAAATAATATCACTCACAAAGGTTCCAGACTTAAGGTTATGTATGGAAAGTGGACTCTTTTGAATGTCCGGAAGCATGCCAATTGGTGTGGTCTGAACGATTAGATCGTATGCCTCTATATTCCCCTCAGCTTCCTGTATATCGAAAGCCCGAGTTGGGACAGTATAAGGACAATCCTTCATGATAAGATCAGCTTTAGAAACAGTACGGTTGCAGATATCCAGCACCGGAGGCCCTTCTTTAGCCATTGTAAAATAGATGGCTCTGGCAGCTCCACCTGCACCCACTATTAAAACCTTCTTATCCTTTAAAGTCGAGATTTCCTCCAGCAACCCTTTCACATATCCGCTTCCATCTGTGTTAAAGCCTTTAAGCCTGCCATTATGGTTAACAACCGTATTGACAGCACCAATGGCATTTGCCATGGGATCCAGCTCATCCAAAAGAGGAATGATTGCCTCTTTATGCGGTACAGTAACATTAAATCCCGATAATCCTATCGCTCTGAACCCTCTTATTGCATCCCCCAGGTTTTCTTTTTTTACATGGAACGGCTGATAATGGGCATCAATGCCATAAGCTTGAAATAAATCATTATGCATGGCAGGCGACATCGAATGTGATATAGGATCGCCTATAACACCAAAGAGCTTTTTCAAATTCCTCTCCCCTTTTGAAAAGCGTAAGGCGCCGCTAATCGACTATGAACTCGAGCCCAAAGAAGCCGCAATTAGCCTCGCTTAAGACCCTCAGTCGAAGGCGCCTCCTCCTAAAAGCTACCGCTTTTAGCCGTGCGCAGAAATTCTTCCTACTTATGGAGCTGGACTGGTATCAAAGTTAGAAAACACATGCATCTTTTGATAAATGGAAATAAATTATATCAAAGACTTTCTCACTAATGCATGGACACCTTTAGGAACATATGCAGCTACCTTTACACCTGCTTCGTTGACTGTAATCCACCCCAGCCCGGAAAAAACGATATCTGTTTTCGGTTCCTTAATTGTAAACTCATGTCTAACAAGCTCCGGAAAGGTATCCATTTGTTCCCTTCTTGGGGGGGTGAGCATTTCTCCAGCATGGTTTTGATATAATTCATCAGCCTTCTCCATTTTTGTGCGATGTATATTTATTTCGTTAGAAAAATGGCAAACAAATGAACTGCGGCCTCCTGAAATATAATCAAACCTTGCAAGCCCTCCAAAGAACAGAGTCTGGCCTTCATTCAATTGGTAAACTTTAGGCTTAATTTCCTTTTTGGGTGTAATAACCTTTAAATCCCGCTTATCAACATAGTGCGCCATCTGATGATGGTTAATAATTCCTGGTGTATCGACCAGAGCTTTTCCGTCCGATAAAGGAATTTCAATAATGTCCAATGTGGTACCAGGAAAATGAGAAGTGGTAATGACATCTCCCTCACCTGTTACTTCTTTTAAAATCCGGTTAATAAAAGTAGATTTTCCTACATTTGTACAGCCAACTATATACACATCTTTGCCTTCACGGTATTGGTCAATAGCCTCTGTAACCTCGGTGATGAATTGGCCTTTCGCCGCACTTACCAAAAACACTTCTTCGGGCTTTAAGCCAAGCTGCTTTGACTCCTGCTTCATCCAATTAATCAGCTTATTTGTCTTCACTGATTTCGGAAGCAGATCCACCTTGTTACCGACAAGAAGAATTTTATTGTTTCCAACAAAACGGTGCAGCCCCGGAAGCCAGCTGCCATTAAAATCAAAGATATCAACAATCTTGACAATGAGCGCATCACTTTGTCCAATTTCGTTCAGGATTTTCAGGAAGTCATCATCAGTCAGACTCACATCCTGAACCTCGTTATAATGTTTTAGCCTGAAGCAGCGCTGGCATATGATCGCTTCCTTTTGCAGCGCTGAATGAGGGGCATAGCCTAAATCTTCAGGGTTTTCCGTTTGAATTTTAACCCCGCATCCTATACAAACATATTGCTCTTCACTCACTTTTTAATCCTCCCACTGAATCATTCCCTTTTTTCTAAACCAATTTAAAATTCTTCTTTCAACTAAGCGGTTAAATTTTGTAATGAATCCATCTGTTTGTGCAACAGGCACAACCAATATGGTATGGAAGCCGCTGCGGTTTCCGCCCAGTACGTCCGTCAGCAATTGGTCACCTATGACCACAGTTTCTTCTTTTTTAAGCCCCATTTCTGAAAGAGCTCTTCGAAATGCCCTCCCCATTGGCTTTCTTGCCTGATAAATAAACGGAATATTAAGAGGGTGGGAAAATGCCTTTACACGGCTTTCATTATTATTTGAAACAATTGTTACCTTTATATTGCTTTGCTTCATTTCTTCAAACCAGCTAATCAGCTTGGGAGTTGCATTGGGCCTGTCCCATTCCACTAAAGTATTGTCCAGGTCCGTTATAATTCCTTTAATACCTTTTTCCTTTAAACTATGCGGAGTAATCTCAAAGATACTTTTCACATGCTGGTCAGGCAAAAAATGCTTTAACACTGTATTTACACCTCAATCATTATTCGTATTGTCCATTTTTTCCATAAGCTGTTTCACAAACTTTGTTTTTTTAAACAAGTAGTGAGG
>NZ_JAGGQS010000057.1:0-33148 GCF_018613175.1 Bacillus sp. ISL-47
CGATCGAGGACTTAACCAAGTCATTGGTGTTACTCGGCAATTCTTCTTCATTCATTATCTAGTTTTGAGGGAACGAAAAATATTAAATTTCCTCTTGAAAAATCTTAAAAAGACGGTATAATAAAACTTGTCTTTGAAAAATAGTCTGGTGGCGATAGCGAGAAGGTCACACCCGTTCCCATACCGAACACGGAAGTTAAGCTTCTCAGCGCCGATGGTAGTTGGGGGCTGTCCCCCTGTGAGAGTAGGACGCTGCCGGGCTTTAATAATGGAGGATTAGCTCAGCTGGGAGAGCATCTGCCTTACAAGCAGAGGGTCGGCGGTTCGATCCCGTCATCCTCCACCATTAAATTTAAATGTACAAGCTGCCGGTGTAGCTCAATTGGTAGAGCAACTGACTTGTAATCAGTAGGTTGGGGGTTCAAGTCCTCTCGCCGGCACCATTTTCTCTTAAATCTCTTCGAGATTTTTTATGAGCCATTAGCTCAGTCGGTAGAGCATCTGACTTTTAATCAGAGGGTCGAAGGTTCGAGTCCTTCATGGCTCACCATTTAAATATGCGGGTGTGGCGGAATTGGCAGACGCACCAGACTTAGGATCTGGCGCCGCAAGGCGTGGGGGTTCGACTCCCTTCACCCGCACCATTTATTTTTGCGGAAGTAGTTCAGTGGTAGAACATCACCTTGCCAAGGTGGGGGTCGCGGGTTCGAATCCCGTCTTCCGCTCCATTTAATTGCCGGGGTGGCGGAACTGGCAGACGCACAGGACTTAAAATCCTGCGGTAGGTGACTACCGTACCGGTTCGATTCCGGTCCTCGGCACCAGTTGAATTGTAAATATGCGCCCGTAGCTCAATTGGATAGAGCGTTTGACTACGGATCAAAAGGTTAGGGGTTCGACTCCTCTCGGGCGCGCCATATAAACGGGGAGTAGCTCAGCTTGGTAGAGCACTTGGTTTGGGACCAAGGGGTCGCAGGTTCGAATCCTGTCTTCCCGACCACTAGTTACTAAATGGGGCCTTAGCTCAGCTGGGAGAGCGCCTGCTTTGCACGCAGGAGGTCAGCGGTTCGATCCCGCTAGGCTCCACCATAAATATCATATCAATTTGGCGGTGTAGCTCAGCTGGCTAGAGCGTACGGTTCATACCCGTGAGGTCGGGGGTTCGATCCCCTCCGCCGCTACCATTTTTAAAAACGAAGCTGGACCTTTAGCTCAGCTGGTTAGAGCAGACGGCTCATAACCGTCCGGTCGTAGGTTCGAGTCCTACAAGGTCCACCATTTTCACTTTATACGGAGGAATACCCAAGTCCGGCTGAAGGGATCGGTCTTGAAAACCGACAGGCGGGTCAAACCGCGCAGGGGTTCGAATCCCCTTTCCTCCTCCATTATTTTAATATTATTGTCGCGGGGTGGAGCAGTCCGGTAGCTCGTCGGGCTCATAACCCGAAGGTCGCAGGTTCAAATCCTGCCCCCGCAATCTGGTCCGGTAGTTCAGTTGGTTAGAATGCCTGCCTGTCACGCAGGAGGTCGCGGGTTCGAGTCCCGTCCGGACCGCCATTCTTTTTTAAATAGCTTTATGGCTCAGTAGCTCAGTCGGTAGAGGATTTTAAAAGAATGCAGCTACGAAGCATTAACATCCCTGAATGGCATGCTTTTAAAATCTGCAACAAAGAACGCAGTGCTTTGGAGCACATGTCTCAAGCTTTAGGATTACTAATTTTATATGGCTCAGTAGCTCAGTCGGTAGAGCAAAGGACTGAAAATCCTTGTGTCGGCGGTTCGATTCCGTCCTGAGCCACCATTTATACAAACTAATGCGGGTGTAGTTTAGTGGTAAAACCTCAGCCTTCCAAGCTGATGATGAGGGTTCGATTCCCTTCACCCGCTCCAAAATGGGCCTATAGCTCAGCTGGTTAGAGCGCACGCCTGATAAGCGTGAGGTCGATGGTTCGAGTCCATTTAGGCCCACCATTTTGATTGTTCCGCAGTAGCTCAGTGGTAGAGCAACGAGCATAAGCTTCAAGAATTTGCTTCGAGTTGTACTCATCGAGCCACTCCTTGAATGAACCTCCTGAGATGAGGACATTCGGCTAAGCTTATCAAAGTTTAGGGATATATACTAATGTTCCGCAGTAGCTCAGTGGTAGAGCATTCGGCTGTTAACCGAACGGTCGTAGGTTCGAATCCTACCTGCGGAGCCATATATGGGGAAGTACTCAAGTGGCTGAAGAGGCGCCCCTGCTAAGGGTGTAGGTCGGGCAACCGGCGCGAGGGTTCAAATCCCTCCTTCTCCGCCATATATTGGCCCCTTGGTCAAGCGGTTAAGACACCGCCCTTTCACGGCGGTAACACGGGTTCGAATCCCGTAGGGGTCATACAAAAAAGCTGTCAACATCATGTTGACAGCTTTTTTGTTGTCCTTTTTCTTTCGTCTGTGTTAAAGCTTAACACTTATTTTAGCACCTGTGTATTGGAGCAGTGCTTAACGGCAAGGCTAACACTCCCTTTGTTTAAAAGTGTGTTTTACCTCCTAATCAAACTTCTCTTCCTTCTCACTCAGCTTATTCCCTGGGTTATTCAAATCAATTTCCGAATAAATCCCTGTGTATGGTCCTCTGAACATATCTCCTGTGGCCAGGATTTTTCCATCAGGTGCTTCAAATAGTGGAATCTTCACTTGGTCTTTATTTGCCTCGTTTACTAAAAATTCCTCTTCTTTATTACTCAAAATATTATTCTCCCTTCATTTTTTGCTTGCATAGTTTGTGTTATTTTGTCTAAGTTTGTTCCAGATTATGTCGAAGGCTGCTGAATAAAGTAAAAACGTTCCGGTTTTTAGCGCATTTTGAACGTTACTGTCATAAAATTAAAAAAACTTTTACAAGGATTTTTTCTTCCTTGCACGAATATAAAAGGAAAGTCATAAGAATTTGAGACTGGGTGGGGAGAAGGATGCTAGTGGATACTTTGTTTCCAACCGATTATCAGCTGCATTTGTTCCATGAAGGAACATTTTTTGAGAGCCATCAGTTATTTGGTGCTCATGTAGTTGAGGAAGATGGAAGAGTTTTTACCTGTTTTTGTGTTTGGGCACCGAATGCTGAAATTGTCAGATTAGTCGGTGATTTCAATGATTGGAATGGAGAAGGCTATACCTTACATAGAGTGAATAATGAAGGTGTTTGGTTTATTCAGCTGGATGAAGACATGCAGGGTGCCTTGTATAAGTATGAAATTAAAACAAAGGAAGGAATTGTTTTACTAAAGTCAGATCCGTACAGCTTCCATTCAGAGGTCAGACCCAATACGGCTTCTATTGTGTATTCATTGGAAGGCTATCAATGGAATGATAGCAAATGGATGCAGAAAAAGGAGAAGAAGAAGATTTATTCAGAGCCTGCTGTTATTTATGAGGTGCATTTGGGGTCCTGGAAAAAGAAAGAAGATGGCAGCCTGCTTTCTTACACGGAGCTTGCAGATGAACTGATTCCTTATGCAGTGGAGCATGGCTTTACCCATATTGAACTGCTTCCTGTCATTGAGCATCCGCTCGACGCCTCCTGGGGCTATCAGGGAACGGGCTATTATTCGGCAACAAGCAGATATGGGACTCCGCATGAGCTTATGTATTTTGTTGACCAGTGCCACCAGCATGGGATTGCTGTGATACTGGACTGGGTTCCAGGGCATTTTTGCAAGGATGCCCATGGCCTTTATCAGTTTGACGGAACCTATTTGTATGAGTACGAGACTGAAGGAGACAGAGAAAATCGTGTTTGGGGAACAGCCAATTTTGATCTTGGCAAAAATGAAGTGCAAAGCTTTCTTATCTCCAATGCTGTTTTTTGGATGGAAAACTATCATATTGATGGCTTCCGGGTTGATGCGGTTGCAAATATCATTTATTGGCCAAACCGGAACGGAGAAAAGGAGAATCCATTTGGTGTCCGTTTTCTGCAGAACTTAAATAAAGCTGTCTCTCAATATGATCCCTCGTTTTTGATGATGGCAGAAGATTCAACAGATTGGCCACAGGTGACTTCACCGGTCCATTATGGCGGGCTAGGCTTTCATTACAAGTGGAATATGGGCTGGATGAATGACGTGCTTACATATATGGAAACAGCGCCTGATAAGCGCTCCGCCGTTCATGGGAAAATGACGTTTTCCCTTTTGTACGCTTTTACGGAGAACTTTGTTCTTCCGCTTTCCCATGATGAAGTTGTTCATGGGAAAAAATCGCTGCTCGATAAGATGCCGGGTGATTACTGGCAGAAATTTGCCCAGTTCAGGCTGCTTCTTGGCTATATGATTGCACATCCTGGAAAGAAGCTTCTTTTTATGGGGAGCGAACTTGGACAGTTCTCTGAATGGAAGGATAAAGAACAGCTTGATTGGCACTTGCTCGATTATGAGATGCATAAAAAAGCAAATGACTATGTGAAAGAGCTGATAAAGGTTTATAAACGCTCTAAGCCGCTATATGAGCTGGATCATCTGCAAGATGGTTTTGAATGGATTGATGTTAATAATTCAAGCCAGTCCATCTTTTCCTTTATCAGAAAAGGAGCAAAAGAGGATGATTTCCTTGTCATTGTCTGCAATTTTACACCTGCTTTATATCACGATTACCGTGTTGGTGTTCCAAATCAAGGTTCATACCGGGAAGTCTTTAATAGTGACAGTGAAAGCTATGGAGGCTCCAATTGTATTAATAAAAAAGTGCTTAAGACAGAGGAAAAAGAGTTTCATGGAAAACCATTCAGCATGAAAATGTCTATTCCGCCATTTGGCATTTCAATTTTGCGTCCAGTAAAACATCGGAAGGAGAGGAAGGGAAATGGGAAAGAAAAAGTGCGTAGCCATGCTGTTAGCAGGGGGGAAAGGGAGCAGGCTTAGTTCGCTGACGAAGAGTCTTGCAAAGCCGGCTGTCCCCTTTGGAGGGAAGTATCGGATTATTGATTTTACATTAAGCAATTGTACGAATTCCGGCATTGATACAGTAGGTGTTCTAACTCAATATCAGCCGCTTGTGCTAAATTCTTATATTGGCATTGGAAGTGCATGGGATCTGGATAGAAAAAATGGCGGGGTGACTGTGCTGCCGCCTTACAGTGAATCCTCGGAAGTCAAGTGGTATACAGGAACAGCAAGCGCTATTTATCAGAACCTAAACTATCTGAAGCAATATGATCCTGAATATGTCCTCATTTTATCAGGTGACCACATTTATAAAATGAATTACGAGCTGATGCTGGAATACCATATTGAAAAAGGCGCGGATGCAACGATTTCGGTCATTGAAGTGCCTTGGCCTGAGGCAAGCAGGTTCGGCATCATGAACACGAGTGAAGATATGAGGGTCGCTGAATTTGATGAGAAACCAGCTTTTCCTAAAAATAATCTCGCATCGATGGGAATATATATCTTTAATTGGTCTGTTTTAAAGGAATATTTGGAAATGGACGACCGGAATCCTGAATCAAACCATGACTTTGGCAAGGATATTATTCCTCTTATGCTTGACGAAAATAAAAAGCTGTTTGCGTATCCATTCAATGGATACTGGAAGGACGTTGGAACAGTTAAAAGCCTGTGGGAAGCAAATATGGATTTGCTGGATGATGAATGCGAGTTGAATCTTTTCGATCATGACTGGAGAATTTATTCTGTTAATCCAAATCATCCGCCACAATATATTTCACCTGAAGCAGAGGTAGCGGAATCATTGATTAATGAAGGCTGTACCATTGAAGGGGAAGTTGAAAAATCAGTCCTGTTCCAGGGAGTGCTGGTTGGGAAAGGATCTGTCATCCGGGAATCCGTAATCATGCCTGATGCAGTAATAGGCAAGAATGTCTACATTGAGAAGGCGATTGTGCCAAGCGGAATGAAGGTACCTGATGGGTTTGTGATCAGTGCATCGGAAGATATAGATGAAATTATCTTAATCACTCAGGAAATGATACAGGGAATTTGTTCGTAACTAATAGATATATGCCTGGATGCCGGAAACGGCTTCTTGACCAACTTTTCGGGAGGGAATTTCATGAAGAATAGAATGCTTGGTGTGATAGACGCAACAACCTACCATGAAGAATTAGAGGAATTGACAGTGCACAGGTCGCTCGCAGCTGTTCCCTTTGCCGGCCGTTACAGGCTAATTGATTTTGTCTTATCCAATATGGTGAATTCGGACATAGAAAGTGTCGCTATCTTTCCGAAGTATCAATACCGATCTTTAATGGATCATCTAGGTTCAGGAAAGAACTGGGATCTAAACAGGAAAAGGGATGGCCTATTCTTTTTTCCGTCCCCGCTGCTGGATAGCCCGAGCAAGGGAATTGGTTCATTTAATCATTTTGCCGCCAACTTGGATTACTTTTACCGAAGCAAGCAAGAGTATGCTTTGATCTCCAATTGCTTTACCGTTTTTAATATGGATTTTAGGCCGGTTCTGGAGAGGCATATAAATACAGGGTGCGACATTACAGTCGTACGCCAGGATGGTCGCTCGCTTGAAATGTATCTGGTTAAAACTTCATTGCTTATCAATTTAATAGAAACGAGAAATGAAACTGGGTACACTTGCATGAGCGATGTGGTTACAGATATCCACCATTCCTACACGATATGCAATTATGAATATACCGGCTTGGCCGTTATGATTGATTCAATCGATGCTTATTTTGCTGCAAGTATGGGTCTTTTGGAGCCTCAAGCCTGGAAAATGATCTTTAAGCGCAGCCAGCCGGTTTATACGAAAGTAAAGGATGAACCACCAACCCGTTATATAAAAGGAGCCAGCGCTCATAATTCCATGATCGCAAATGGATGCATGATTGAAGGGGTGGTCGAAAACAGTATCATTTCCAGAGGCGTCAAAATCGGCAAAGGCTCGGTAGTGAAAAATTGTATTATTATGCAAAAATCGCAAATCGGTGAAAACTGTGTTTTAGACTCAGTTATTTTAGATAAAGATGTTAAGGTAGAATCCGGTGCCAAGATAGAGGGTACACATAATATGCCTCTAGTTATCCGGAAAGGTACCATACAAGGAGCGCTGATGAACTCGTGAAAGTATTGTTTGCTGTTTCTGAATGTGTTCCATTTGTTAAATCCGGCGGACTTGCAGATGTAGCTGGTTCTCTCCCAAAGGAGCTGGCTAAGCAGGGCACCGATGTCCGGGTGATCCTTCCCAAATATGGTTCCATTTCAGAGGATTTTAAAGAAAAAATGTCGAGAAAATGCGAGTTTACAGTACAGGTGGGATGGAGAAACCAGTATTGCGGAATTGAAGAGCTGGAATATCAGGGAATAACATTTTATTTTATTGACAATGAGTATTATTTTAACCGTGAAAATTTATATGGCTATTTTGATGACGGGGAGAGATTTGCGTATTTTAACCGGGCTGTACTCGATGCGCTTCATCATATCGATTTCTATCCGGACGTTATTCACAGCCATGACTGGCATACAGGAATGGTTCCCTTTCTGCTGCGGGTTGAATACCGTGCGAAAAAAGGCTATGAATTCATCCGCACAGTATTTACCATCCATAATTTGCAGTTTCAGGGGATTATGCCGCAGGGGGCTTTAGGGGATTTATTAGGGTTGGACTATAGCCATTTCCACCCCGACAAGCTTGAGTTCTTCGGTAATATCAATTTTATGAAGGGCGGAATCGTTGCTGCTGATAAAATCACAACAGTGAGCCCAACGTATAAGGATGAGATTCAAACAGAGTATTACGGTGAAAAGCTGCATGATTTGTTAAAGCGGAGATCCTCAGATCTCGAAGGAATTTTAAATGGGATTGATGATGAATTTTATCATCCTGGCAAAGATCCTTTTATTTATAAAACATATTCCCTTGAGAAATTAGAATCTAAGAAAGCAAATAAAAAGCACCTGCAAGAGAAATTCGGCCTGCCTGTGAAAGAAGATATCCCTCTAATTGCCATGGTTACAAGGCTGACAAAGCAAAAGGGCTTAGATCTTGTTAAATGTGTATTCCATGACCTAATGCAGGAGGATGTTCAAGTTTTGGTTCTTGGAACAGGGGATCCTGAGTTTGAGCAGTTTTTTAGGGAAATGGAAGCCAGTTACCCTGCTAAGTGCAAAGCGTATATCGGATTTGATGAGGGACTTGCACATAAAATTTATGCTGGTTCTGATTTATTCTTAATGCCTTCTCAATTTGAGCCTTGCGGATTGGGGCAGATGATTGCGATGAAATATGGCTCGATTCCGATTGTCAGGGAAACAGGCGGATTAAATGATACCGTACAGGCCTTTAGCGAATTTACAGGAGAAGGAAACGGTTTTTCCTTCAGCAACTTTAATGCCCATGATATGCTGTACACCATTCGAAGAGCAGTTGGATTTTACGGTGACAGCCAGATGTGGGTGCAAATTATGAAAAATGCCATGGGAATGGATAACAGCTGGGCGCAATCTGCATTTAAATATAATCAGCTTTATGCAGGTCTTGTCTCAAGGAGTGAAAGCCATGTTTTCTGATCGGGACGAATTCAAAGAGGAATTCCTGAAGAAGCTGGAGATGACCTGTGGGAAAAGCTTTGGCGAAAGCACGGAGAGAGACCACTATTTTACTCTCGGCAATATGATTAGGGAGCATGTCAGTACAGAGTGGATTAACACCAATGAACGATACCGCATCGACCGGGAAAAGCAGGTATATTACCTGTCCATTGAGTTTTTACTGGGGCGCCTGCTTCACCATAATTTAATCAACTTAGGAATCGAAGAGGTTGTCAAGGATGGCCTGGCTGATTTAGGGATTGACCTGAACCGCTTGGAGGAAATTGAAGCGGATGCCGGACTCGGCAATGGCGGGCTTGGACGTTTGGCAGCCTGTTTTATGGATTCGCTGGCTTCGTTAAATTTGCCGGGACATGGCTGCGGGATCCGTTATAAGCATGGTTTATTTGAACAAAAGATTGTGGACGGCTATCAGGTGGAGCTTCCAGAGCAATGGCTGCGAAACGGCCATGTTTGGGAGGTTAGAAAAGCGGACCTTGCGATTGAGATTCCATTCTGGGGCAAGGTGGAAACTGCGGAGGAAGACGGGCGGCTAGTATTTCGCCATGTAAATGCCGAGACCATCTCTGCTGTTCCATACGATATGCCTGTTGTAGGCTATAAGACAGATACGATTAATACACTTAGGCTTTGGAATGCAGAACCGTCTCCGTATCCTGTTAACCATGATATTCTAAAATACAAGCGCGAAACTGAATCGGTATCCGAGTTTTTGTATCCGGATGATACTCATGATGAAGGGAAAATTTTGCGTTTAAAGCAGCAGTATTTTCTGGTGTCGGCCAGCATCCGCTCAATTGTACGTTCCTACCGAAAGCAGCATAATAGTTTAAGAGATTTTCATGAGTATGTCAGCATTCATATCAATGATACTCACCCCGTCCTGGCCATTCCCGAGCTGATGCGTATTTTACTTGATGAAGAGGGCTTGGGCTGGGAAGAGGCCTGGAATATTACCGTTAATACGATTGCTTATACGAATCATACGACTCTTTCAGAGGCTTTGGAGAAGTGGCCTATCCGCATTTTCCAGCCTTTGCTGCCGCGCATTTATATGATTGTAAATGAAATAAACGAGCGCTTCTGCCGCCAGCTTTGGGAACAGTATCCCGGTGACTGGAAGAGAATTGAGGATATGGCCATCATAGCGCATGATCAGGTTAAAATGGCTCACCTTGCCCTTGTTGGCAGCTCAAGCGTAAATGGAGTAGCGGCTTTGCATACAGAGATCTTAAAAAAGCGGGAAATGAATCAGTTTTATGAAATTTTTCCAGATAAATTCAATAATAAAACAAATGGAATCACCCATAGAAGATGGCTGCTTAAAGCCAACCCGCTATTGTCAGATCTCATTTCCGAAAGCATTGGGGCCGGCTGGGTTCGTGATCCTGAAAAGCTTAGTGAATTAGCAGATTTTAAGAATGACAGAGTTTTTCTCGAGCAATTGCACCAGATTAAACAAAGGAATAAGGAAAGACTGGCAAAGCGAATTGAGGAGCAGAATGGCATTATTGTAGATACTTCCTCCATTTTTGATATTCAGGTAAAGCGGCTGCATGCTTACAAGCGCCAGCTTTTAAATATTCTGCATGTTATGCATTTATATAACAGGCTAAAGGAAGACTCTAATTTTCGCATGCATCCCCGGACCTTTATTTTTGGAGCAAAGGCATCCCCGGGCTATTATTATGCAAAAAAGATTATTAAATTAATTAATACCGTTGCTGAAAAGGTAAATCATGATCCATATACAAAGGATCAGCTAAAAGTGGTCTTTTTAGAAAATTACCGGGTCTCTCTTGCGGAAGAAATTTTCCCTGCTGCTGATATTAGTGAGCAAATCTCAACTGCAAGCAAGGAAGCGTCCGGAACGGGTAATATGAAATTTATGATGAATGGTGCCTTGACAGTAGGAACGCTGGATGGAGCCAATATTGAAATAAAAGAAAAAGCGGGAGATGAAAATATTTTTATCTTCGGGCTAACAGCGGATGAGGTATTAAGCTATTATCAAAATGGCGGATATAACTCCAGAGAATATTTTCATCATGATAAACGAATCCGCCAGGTGGTCGATCAGCTTACGAACGGCTTTTTTCCTGAAGTGGATGATGAATTCGAACCGATTTTTGATTCCCTGCTGATGGAAAATGACCAGTATTTTGTATTAAGAGATTTCGCTTCTTACGTGAATATTCAAAAAGAGGCGGGAAAAGCTTATGAAGACAGAAACCGCTGGCTAAAAATGAGCTTAATGAATATCGCTGGCTCAGGCTATTTTTCAAGCGACCGCACGATCAGCGAGTATGCGCGGGAGATTTGGAATATCAAGCCTGCAGGTATTGAACTAATGAATAAATAGGTGTTGAGCAGCAGCCCTTCCGGAGGTGGAAGGGCTGTTTTTTTTATCGTTCTGATTAACTACCAAAATAACCTGGTGCAAACGTCGTTAATAAACAAGGTTACTCCAAAAAGTCTCCAAGCTCACCACAAAAAATAACAAAATAAAAGGCACCCACAGGGAGCCCTAGAACATTATATTATGATCCCTTGCCTCGCCTAACCGGCATCGTACAGCAGCGGAAGGCTCCGCCGGATTTGATGATCTCGGTTATGTCTACTTCGATAACTTCATAACCTCTTGCGCGGAGCTCTTTATTTACATTTTTATTGACAGGAAGGCTGAAGATTTTTTTATTGCCGATGGAGAGGACGTTAGTTCCGAGTGTAAACTGTTCATCTTCTGATACTCTTATCAGATCATACCGGGACTCAAGCATTTTGACTTTTTCCCCATGGATTTCTCCTGGAAAAATAAGGGCTTCTTCTGGTGAAATAATATTAAAGACACAATCCAGGTGGAGGTATGTATCCGTAAAAGGAATGGATATGATCTCATATTCAGGAAGGAGGCTTCGCAAATGTTCGATTGCTTCTTCAAAAGTCCGGTTGCTCACACCAACATAGATCGTTTTCCCATCAATGAGGACATCTCCCCCCTCAATCCGGTCTCCAGTTAAATTGTAAAAAGGGATTTGCTGCTGTTCCAGCCATTGTTTTAGGACGTTTTCTTCCCCTTGACGGATATCAGCAGCCATTTCGGCTACATATACCTTTTCGCCAAGAGTAAAGCCAATATCCCTGGTAAACACCTGTTCCGGGTATTTTTCAAGAGGAGGAAGCAGCACCACATCGACCCCCTGTTCCTTTAATGCACTGACAAAGTGCCTGTGCTGCTTCATCGCCCGTTCAATATCGATGCCTTCTTTTTTATAATGCTTTTGTGTTTCATTAATAGTATCTAAAATGGTCATATATTGCGGTTCACATAATACGACTTGCTCAAGCTTGTCATATTCGGAAAAACATTCGGCTTTATTTTGTAATGACATAATAGGCCTCCCACCAAGTTATTCTTAAAATAATATTTCCAACGGAAGGCCGTTTTACTCTATTGAACGAAGCAGCGACTCAGTATTAGCAATAATTGCCACTTTAAAAAAGGTTTAAAAACCCTGATAATGAAATCAATAGATATTAAGGGGGAAGCTGTTAAATGTACCAAATCGAGAAGGGATCTATGGAAGAAGTTTTGCTGCATCTTCAGAATATTGGACTGCAACTAAATGAATTCGAAAAGACAAATGAATCCATTCCGGTGAAAAATTATAAAGAACTGCTGGAATTCAGCATCTCCATTGCACGCCGTACAAATGATGTTTCTGATACGATTGATGAGATTATCCAGGATATTGAATCCAAGCTTTAAATACAAAAGCATATATAGGTAATCTTATTTTGCCAATTGACATATAAAAAGCGATGCTCCCTCAGCGGGGCATCGCTTTTATTTACTCTTTATCGTCATCTACATAGCCGTCTGTTTCATGATATGGAACATCCCCATAAGATGCTTCGATATCATTCTCATCGAGCATTGCTTCGTACTCTTCCTGCTTTTTGGAAGGGTAGATTTTTCTTTGCTTGCCTTCCATGTCATTTCCGACAAAGGTTTCATAATCCTCAGTAAAGCCTTCATCATCATGTCCTTCATTATAAAGGGAGTTATAGTCTTCGTAGTCCCCCCTTAAGTCTGAAGGAGTCTCGGAAGTACCGAAGCGGGCAACCTCCTGAAAGCTATCCTCGTTGTCGACAACTTCTCTGAATTGATGATGCTGAAATGTATTGCCGTGTGCAGGTTCAAGAACATCTTCCTCCACAGGGCGGTCTCCCGGCACATTCTGCTCCGGGCTATGCTCTTTACAGTAAAGAGTTGCAGGAAGTACTTCAAGTCGTTCGTATGGAATTTCAGTTCCGCACTCTTTGCATTTTCCGTAAGAGCCGTCCTCGATTGCCTTCAGTGCAGCATTAACTTTATTCAATTCGGAATCATGGTGCTCTTCTAAAGCGAAATCCTTTTCGCGTTCATAAAGTTCAGAGCCCATATCAGCGGGGTGGTTGTCATAAAGGGACAGTTCCCCCACTGTATCTCTGGCACTCGCACTTTCCAGGATTCCTTCTTTATTGCCTTGAAGCTGAGCTTCCAGTGATCTTTTTTCATCGTTCAATTCCTTTTTTAAGCTGCTGATTTGTTCATTGCTCAACATAATATGTCACATCCTTCTCAGATTGGTATCATGGTGTCTTTACAAATGTTTTATAAATAGGCCGAGCTAGCTATTCAGCTTCTAAATCCCGAGCTGAAGCTTGTCCGAACGCTCGTGCCGCGCCGATTTAAAATACATAAAACATAGTCCATATGGGTTTAGTATGGACGTTATTGGCAAAATCATAACGGAAGAAAGTCTTCATTGTATAAGGCAGGGCGAATATTCTTCCTTGAATAAAAAATACCCGTTATTGACGAAGCGAAACCTGGATGGCGTTTTCTGTTGTTTTTTTCCAAACAAAAAACCCCTGCTTTAAGAAGCAGAGGTTAAAGTAATTTTATAAGAAGTAGCCAAGGAACAGGCCTACTGATAATAAAAATCCAAAGATGGTATTTGTCTGTGCCGTAGCCTTCATGGCAGGCATCATCTGCAATGGCAGTGTTTTGCCGATAAATCCTTTTGTTGCTTTAACAGCTTTTGGAGCACTAATAACGACAATGGCAAGCCATGGAGAAATGATGTTCATGGCGATTAAGGCAAATACCCATGCATATGACACAATAAACATTCCGGCCAGCAGGTTAATTGCGCCTTTTTTTCCTAATAAAATCGCCAGCGTTTTACGGCCAAATTCTTTATCTCCATCCAAGTCCCTGATATTGTTGGCCAGCAGGATCGCACCAACAAGAATCAGAATTGGGAAGGAAACGAGGATGCTTCTAGAAGTCACTGTTCCCGTTTGGATGTAAAATGAAATAAGGATGATCAGCATACCCATAAAAAACCCGGCAAATAACTCGCCAAACGGTGTGTAGGCAATTGGCAGTGGACCGCCTGTGTACAAATATCCGACTGCCATGGAAGCCAGCCCGATAACCGCTATCCACCAGCTGGTACTCATGCAAATATAAAAGCCAAGCAGTATGGCAATACCATATAAACCAAATGCCAGGTTTAATACAGTTTGTGGTTTAATCCCTTCACGAACGATCGCTCCGCCAATTCCGACTGATTCTTCTGTGTCCAGTCCCCGTTTATAATCGTAATATTCATTAAACATATTGGTAGCAGCCTGGATTAGGAGGCTTGCTGCGAGCATGGCAAAAAATAATCCGAAGTGAATTTCTGTCATTTCCATTGCTAAAGCCGTTCCAAGCAGAACCGGAACGAAACCGGCTGTAAGAGTGTGAGGTCTTGTCAACTGCCACCAAACTCTCCAGTTCCTTGAATTGGAGGCAGGCGGAAAACTGGTCTGCGTTTGTGGTTGCATTATAACTCTCCCCTTGTTTAATCTATATTCTGTAATGTAAGGTTTTATTGCTTCAATCAAACTTGTTTATTTTAACCGATTCCCAGGGTATTGTCAAAGAAATACTTCATATGGAAATCATGAACCAACTTAAGTGTAGGTAAAGATTAAAGGGGTGTCAACGTATTTTTCCCGTAAACGGAGGCGGTATTTTCCATCTAAAAGGGGAAGATTAAAGTTAGTCTTTCGAGAATTCCTTGGGCTAAGGAGAAGCATCGCTTTCCATTGGCTTAAAATGAGCGTATTTCATATACCCGAGCCTAAAGTAAGCTATAATATAATATGGATATAAAAAGGATTGCAGTGATTGACATCATTGACATTCTCCAATCCTGAGGTGTATCTTAGAATAAGTTTAAAGTAGGATAATGGCCATTCTGGGCTGTTATTGGAGGGATTTTTTTGGTTACGATACAAGATACGGAACTAAAAGAAGGGATCCAAGAGGCGATCGAGCGGGCAAAGGCCTTATCGAAGCCTGTTTTAGTGAGTGAAGTTCAAAAAATAAATCATATAGACCCCCTTTCTTTTTATGCGGCAGGAAAGAGCCGTTTTTTTGGTGAACGTTTTTTCTGGAAGGATCCTTCTGGTGAAGTTTACATTATCGGTCTCGGTGTATGCAAACAAATTCAGTCAGATCAAAGTGCTGGGCGATTTGATCGTGTTGAAAAGGAATGGAAGCGTTTTATAGATGATAGTATTGTTTTCAATCCATATACCGGAAATGCAGTAGGTCCCGTTATGTTTGGCGGCTTTTCTTTTGATCCATTAAAAGAGAAAACAAAGCTATGGTCGAAGTATTCTGATTCCCTCTTTCATGTACCTACCTTTATGTATAGTGAAGTTAAGGGACAGACTTTTTTAACAACCAATGTTGTTTGTACCCAGCATGATGACCTTTCTCTTTTCGAAAAGGTTGGCGCTGAACGCGCAGCAGTATTGACCTCTATAGAGAGTCATTTGCCGGAGCCGGGAAATGTCCTGCTTAAGGAAGCGGATATCGATCCGGAAAAGTGGATGAATACGGTTGAAGATATTGTTGAGGAATTAAAAACAGGTTCTTTAAAAAAGGTTGTGCTTGCACGGGAATCCAGGCTCGTATTTGAAAAGCCGATTGAGATTGAACATGTGCTTACAAATCTAATGAAGCTTCAAAAAGAGAGCTTTATCTTTGCTTTTGAATCAAATGGAGATTGCTTTATTGGGGCATCTCCAGAACGGCTGATCAAAAAATACGGTGAAAGAGTGTTTACCACTTGCCTGGCAGGATCCATTCCAAGAGGTAAAACAGAAGAGGATGACCATATTCTTGGTGATGCCTTATTAAGTGATCAAAAGAACCTGACCGAGCACCAATATGTGGTGGACATGATTAAAGAAGCGATGGAGGAATCCTGTACAGAAGTTGAGCTTCCGGATAAGCCGCAGCTGATGAAAATGAGAGACATTCAGCATCTTTACACCCCTGTTATTGGAAAAACAAGGGATGACGCATCTCTATTAGCTTTAGTAGACCGCCTGCACCCAACTCCTGCTCTTGGTGGACTGCCTAAAAATGAAGCCGTAGAAAAAATAAGAGAGGTAGAAGAACTGGATCGGGGCTTTTACGCCGCTCCACTAGGATGGCTGGACTTTAAAGGGAATGGTGAGTATGCTGTTGCCATCAGATCAGGTTTGATTCAGGGTAATGAGGCATCTATTTTTGCCGGCTGTGGAGTAGTTCAGGATTCAAATGCCGAAAGCGAATACCAGGAAACAAAGATTAAGTTCCGTCCAATGCTTACGGCTCTTGGGGGTAATAAATAATGAATCATCAGGAAGCGTTAACTTTATATATTGCCGCTTTTGTTGCGGAATTGGTAAAAAGCGGGGTAGAGGATGTCGTGGTCAGTCCCGGCTCCCGTTCTACCCCGATGGCTATGGTGATGGCAGAGCATCCTGAGCTTCGTGTGCATATCCATGTAGACGAACGCTCAGCTGCCTTTTTTGCGTTGGGAATCGCTAAGGCTTCCCAAAAACCAGCCGCTTTGCTATGTACATCCGGTACTGCGGCTGCCAATTATTACCCTGCCATCGTAGAAGCCAATTATTCAAGAGTTCCACTGGTGGTCTTGACTGCCGACCGGCCCCACGAGTTAAGGGATGTAGGTGCGCCACAGGCAATCGATCAAATTCATTTATACGGAAAAAATGTTAAGTGGTTCGTTGAAATGGCACCTCCGGAAAATACAGCAGAAATGCTGCGCTATGCCCGAACTGTATGTGCAAGGGCGGCTTCAATGGCACAGCGCTCCCCTGCAGGCCCGGTTCATCTCAACTTTCCATTCAGAGAACCATTGGTGCCGCAGCTCGATCGAAAAGATTTATTTGAACTGAATGAGCGCGAAGATGGTTTTGTAAACATTAAAACAGGTCAGCTTGGCCTTCGGGAAGATGAGTACAGGGAAATAGCGGAGAGCTTAAACACAACCAGCAGAGGCATAATCGTATGCGGCCCTCTGGAAAAAGTTGGTTTCCCTGACGCTGTCATTCAGCTTGCGGAGAAACTCAACTTCCCTATTATTGCTGACCCGCTATCTCAACTAAGAAGCGGTATGCATGATGGCTGCTGGATTATTGATACATATGATAGCTTTTTGAAAAATGAAGACACAAAGAAGGCCCTTAAGCCTGAAGTTATTATTCGCTTTGGTGCAATGCCTGTGTCAAAGCCTTTGACAATCTTTATGAAAGAAAACAGTGATGCCCGCCAATTGATTGTTGATGGCGGCGGCGGCTGGCGTGATCCGGCATTGCTTTCCACTGAGATGATACATTGTGATGAAACACTATTTTGTAAGTCGCTTACTCCTTCTTTAAATGCCGGCAAGGATGATCAGTTTTTTTCTTTGTGGAAGGAAATCAATCAGATAACCCGGTCCAGATTGGCTGATATAAATAAAGTGGAAGACCTAAGTGAAGGGAAGCTATTTTACCAGCTATCCGAAATGCTTCCTGAAGGCTCCACACTTTTTGTTGGCAATAGTATGCCGATTCGGGATTTGGACACGTTTTTCCATTTCAATGAAAAGAATATAAGAGTGATGGCGAACAGAGGTACCAACGGAATAGATGGTACCGTATCAACAGCCCTTGGTGCTGGCACCTTGTCACAGCCGCTGTATCTCGTTCTTGGCGATCTTACGTTCTTTCATGATTTAAATGGATTAATTGCATCAAAGCTCTATGGAATAGATATCAATATTTTATTGATCAATAACAATGGCGGCGGCATCTTTTCATTCCTTCCGCAAGCGAACCATCCAAAGAACTTCGAAAAACTGTTTGGAACACCGCTTGATCTGGAATTTGGACATGCGATCACCATGTACGGCGGGCAATATGATTTGATTTCTGATTGGGAACATTTTATTTCCACATTCAAACGGAACACTGATGCAAAGGGCATAAAGGTTATGGAGATTACGACAAATCGGGACAAAAACCTGACTGAGCATCGAGATTTGTGGGATTCTGTTTCCCGGGAAATAAGTCGATTGCTTGAGAGGTGAATGCCGGTGAATTATGTCATAAAAGGGGTCCGCTATCATGTCGATACTTGGGGCAATGGGTTTCCGCTACTCCTATTGCACGGTTTTACTGGAAACGGAGAGAGCTGGAAAGAGTTTGAATCCTTCTGGAAGGATCATTCCACAGCCATTGCTTTAGACATTATCGGTCATGGCAACACGGAATCACCAGCTGATATTGCCCAATATGGAATGGAGGAATCTGCAGACGCGATTAATCATCTTTTAGAAAAAATGGGGATTGAGAAGATTGATATCCTGGGCTACTCAATGGGCGGGCGACTCGCACTCACGTTTGCCATTAAATATCCCCAAAAGGTACGGAAGCTAATCCTGGAAAGCGCCTCTCCAGGGCTTCGTACAGAGGATGAGAGAAAAGCCAGGCGTCTTCAGGATGAGAAATTGGCTGAAAAAATCAGAGAAGAAGGAATCTCCAGGTTTGTTGAGTTTTGGGAGAACATTCCTTTGTTTGAAAGCCAAAAAAAACTCCCATATGATATTCGCGGAGGAATAAGAAAGCAGCGTTTGGATAATTCTATTGAGGGCCTGGCCAACAGCCTAAAAGGGATGGGGACGGGCTCCCAGCCATCCTGGTGGGAGCAGCTTTCAAATGTTGAATCCCCTGTCCTTTTAATCACTGGCAGTATAGACAAAAAGTTTTGCAGGATTGCCGGCGAAATGTCGAAGATCCTCCCAAATGGCCAATGGATATCAGTTGAAGATGCCGGACATGCAATTCATGTGGAGAAACCTGAAAAATTTGGTACAATAGTAAGTGGGTTTTTGTCGCAAACCGTTGAAAACTGATTGACAAGATGGAAAGCCTGCATTTATAAGCAGGAAACCTGTCACATAATGCAGAAGAAGGATGCGGCAAAAAACGCGAATTTTTAATACATAAGGAGGATTCATGTATGTCAGCAGTAGAATGGATTGCAGGAAAACAATACGAAGAAATTTTATATGAAACATACAATGGAATTGCCAAGATTACGATTAATAGACCGCAAGTCCACAATGCATTTACACCGAGAACCGTAATGGAATTGATTGATGCGTTTGCTTACGCGCGTGATGATGAAAATGTCGGTGTCATCGTCCTAACTGGTGCCGGAGACAAAGCGTTTTGTTCAGGCGGAGACCAGTCTGTAAGGGGACATGGCGGATATGTAGGCGATGACCAGATCCCTCGTTTAAATGTTCTTGATCTGCAGCGCTTAATCCGTGTAATTCCTAAGCCTGTTATTGCAATGGTAAAAGGCTATGCGATCGGAGGAGGACATGTTCTTCATATCGTATGTGATTTAACCATTGCTGCCGATAACGCTGTGTTCGGACAAACCGGCCCTAAGGTTGGAAGCTTTGATGCGGGATATGGTTCAGGTTATCTTGCAAGGATCGTCGGACATAAGAAAGCACGCGAAATTTGGTATCTGTGCCGCCAGTATGGCGCTCAGGAAGCTTTGGATATGGGTCTTGTCAATACAGTTGTGCCATTGGATAAAGTGGAAGAGGAAACAATTCAGTGGTGTGAAGAGATTCTTGAAAAGAGCCCAACAGCTATCCGCTTCTTGAAGGCTGCCTTCAATGCTGACACTGATGGACTTGCAGGAATCCAGCAATTTGCCGGTGATGCAACACTTCTTTACTATACAACTGACGAGGCTAAAGAAGGCCGCGACGCGTTCAAAGAAAAGCGTAAGCCGGATTTCGGCCAGTTCCCTCGTTTCCCTTGATTTGAAAGGTTATAAAAAAAGGTTCTTTGAACTTTGATAACTGTCTAGCGCCAGGCGACATCGGCTCGAGGTCATAAGCCAATCCGTCTAAAAGGTTAAAGAACCTTTCAGCCGGCTTGTCTTATGCTGGTCGCCGATAGGCCGGCACCTTGCGCTTTTCTTAAACAGCTTGATGGCTTGTCCCATCAGGCTGTTTTTATATAGGCTCTGTTAAAGCTTTTTTTTTGCACCCTGTTGATTGGAGCGGAAGGCACGAGATCCTCAAAAATGCTAGCGCATTTTCTTCGTGCGGTGTTTATTCGTGGAAGCTTATTCAATGTCCTGCTGGAGTGCGGATCAAAGGGAGACCCCGCAGGAGCAAAGGGACGAGGAGCGTCGTACCGCCCGCGGAAAGGGAGTGCCTCGTGCTGAAATCAACAGGCAAATTTAACAGAGCCTTTATATAAAAGAGATGAAGCTTACTTTTACATAAAAAAGGGGTGTTTATGATGGAAACGCAGATAATGCCTAACTTTCTTCTTAAAAGATTTTTTTTAACCCCCGAACGCCCTGCCATTCATTTTTCAGGCAAAACCTATTCCTTTTCAGAAGTATATAAACGGGCTTATACCATTGCCGGGCAGTTGCAGGCAGCGGGGTTAAGGAGCGGACAATATACCGGGGTGCTGCTCCGGAATCATGCTGATACAGCTTTTATTCTAATGGCGTTACAGCTGATTAACGTAAAAGCAGTCATA
Source organism: Bacillus sp. ISL-47 (assembly GCF_018613175.1). Lineage (NCBI taxonomy): Bacteria > Bacillati > Bacillota > Bacilli > Caryophanales > Bacillaceae > Bacillus > Bacillus sp. ISL-47. The sequence continues at coordinate 20,530 of NZ_JAGGQS010000057.1, forward strand.
TTAAATAACAGGCTGACAGCAAAGGAATTGATATGGCAGGTGAATGATTCCCAATCAGCCTACCTGTTAACTGAAAATGCCTTTGAAGAGGTAAGTCAAAATATCACCGATTCCGCAACAGCTGTATCTGCCATTATTAAGGAAAATTTATTTGACTCTTCTTACACCGATCCTGAAATTGTAGAAGAGATTAGCCTTGATGAGGTATGCACGGTTATGTATACGTCCGGTACAACGGGAAATCCAAAAGGTGTCCTGCAAACTTACGGAAACCACTGGTGGAGTGCGATTGGTTCTGCACTGAATCTGGGGTTAAGTGAAAACGATAGCTGGCTCTGCATGGTTCCCCTCTTTCATATTAGCGGGTACTCCATTCTCATGCGCAGCATTATATATGGCATGAAAATGGTGCTTTTTGAATCATTTGATGAGAAAAAAGCCATTGAAGCAATTCATAGCGAAAAAGTTACCATTATGTCTGTTGTCAGTACGATGCTAACAAGGATAGCGGATGACCTTCAAGATAAAAAGCTTCCGGATTATTTCAGGTGCATGCTTTTAGGTGGAGGCCCTGCAGCAAAAACCTTGCTTGAGGTTTGCAGGGGGAAAGATATTCCTGTGTATCAAACATACGGGATGACGGAAACCTCTTCACAGATTGTCACACTGGCTCCGGAGTACAGCTTTAGCAAACTCGGATCTGCCGGAAAGCCCCTGTTTCCCTCTCAGCTTTATATTGCTGCTGCAGATGGGGGAATCGCAAAGCCTGAGGAAGCAGGAGAAATCTTAGTGAAAGGCCCAAATGTAACGAAGGGGTACTTAAATCGTGAAGATGAAACGGTGAGGAAAATTAATGACGGCTGGCTTTCTACTGGAGATATCGGCTATATGGACTCAGAAGGATTCTTATATGTCCTCGACCGGCGATCTGACTTGATTATTTCTGGCGGTGAAAATATTTATCCTGCCGAAATCGAAGGGGTGTTAGTTTCTCATCCGGGCATAGTTGATGCAGGTGTTATTGGCGTTAAGGACGAGGTTTGGGGGGAAGTCCCTGTTGCCTTTGTTGCCGGAGATAGGCTGGATAAAGAGGAAATCATACAATATTGCTTGGGGAAGCTTGCAAAGTATAAGGTTCCAAAAAGAGTATTGCACATTGATGAAATTCCAAGAAATGCGTCTAAGAAGATTTTAAGAAGAAAGCTCCGGGATTTACTTGAGGATAGCGGTAAATAGACATGGATATAAAATCAATTACATTATATAAAATAAAAATGCCTATGAGGACTCCTTTTTCCACCCATTTGGGTACAGTGGAAGACCGAGAAGGGATCATGGTTGAAGTGAAGGATAAAGAGGGCCGGAAAGGCTATGGGGAAGGAGTAGCATTCTCGTCGCCATGGTATACCGAGGAAACGGTCGAAACGAGCTTTCATATGCTGAGAGATTTTCTTATTCCGTTATTGAGGAAGTCGACAGACTTAACCCATCCATCAGAGACTGGCCCTTTATTTGATACTTTTAAAAGAAACCGTATGGCGAAGGCTGCTTTGGAAACGGCCTTGTGGGATTTAGCTGCTAAGAAGGAAGAAGTTCCACTGTCTCAATTTATTGGGGGAACTCAAAAGTGGATTCCATCCGGTGTGGTTGTTGGTGCCAAAACAAAGGAAGAAGTACGAAGACAAATCGAGTCTTACCTCGAGGATGGCTATCAAAGGGTGAAAATTAAAATCAGCCCTGATAATGACTTTGAGTTTATTTCGGATATTCGCCGTCATTTTCCGAAGCTGCCCTTGATGGCAGATGCAAATTCAGCTTACACACTGGATCATATTGACCATTTAAAGAGGCTTGATGATTTCGGGCTGCTGATGATCGAACAGCCGCTGGAACACGATGATATAGTTGACCATGCCAAATTGCAGAAAGAGCTAAAAACACCGATTTGCCTGGATGAAAGCATTGTGACGTTTAATGATGCCCGGCGAGCGATTGAATTGGGCAGCTGCAAAGTGATCAATATTAAAATCGGCCGGGTAGGCGGAATGGGCACAGCCAAGAAAATTCATGACTACTGTCTCGAAAAGGGGATACAAGTCTGGTGCGGAGGGATGCTGGAGTTTGGCATCTCCAGAGCGCATAACATCGCACTTGCTTCTATGGAAGGTTTTACGATACCTGGTGATATTTCAGCCTCGAGCCGCTATTGGGAGGAGGACATTGTTTTTCCTGAAGTGACGGTGGAAAATGGAATGATAGAGGTCCCTACCAAGCCTGGTATTGGCTTTGAGATTAATGAGAAGAGATTAAAGGAAGTCTTAGTTTCAAAGGAAACCTTTGCGTTTTAGGCAGCAAAAAGTAGTTCTGCTTTAGTGGCGGAACTGCTTTTTTCATATGGCTAAGTGAAGTAATAAATATAGACAGCCAGGGCTGCAACAGATAGAAGAATAGCAATGATATAAATATAGGTCAGGTTCGCGGTGTTTTTCTTAGTGGCACTGGAATAGCCTTCATCGCTTTTTCCTGTTAATAATAGTGTAAAAATGACTGCAGCAATAAGAATTATGATGACAAGAGCAATGGCGAAGGTCAATATAGACACCTACTTTTATTATTTTCTATCTTTATTATAGTGTTAATAATAGCATTGTTAATGCTTTATTTATTGCGGTTTTGTGAACTTGCATCTCAGTACTGTATTTTTTAGCTTGAGAGAGGTAAATTTGCAAAAAAATAAGACGCTTCCGCAGCGTCTTTTATCCTAAAAATTATTGAGTAATTTCGTCTTTACTAAATGAATCCTCTTTAATCGCAAAGGAGCTTAATCCAGCAGCAGCGGCGAACGCAGCTCCAAGCATGATAACTGTTGATAACATATGTATCACTCCTGTAAGTTGTTGTTATTCAATACATTCCCCGTTATGTATGTCTTAAACATTATATTTTAAAAAATACTAAGCTTTACCGAAAAAAAAGCGATGCCGGTATAGTACCTGGCACCGCTTTATTATTGTCACCTGGAAGACATTATAAAAATGCTTACACTATGGCACGCCTGTGTTCGACAAAATTCGGGCGGTGCCTGTCACCATCTCTTAAAGGTCGTGCGGTTCGAAGGTTTTGCAGTCTGTTTCGCGCGTATTATCGGCTGTTTCGCCCGTATGGCTGACTACATAGATTTTATCAGCGCTGCAGTGGTTGCCGTTTGCCCAGAATGTACAGTTATTTACTTCGCATAAAACGTCTTTAGCCATTACCTATCACTCCTTAGCAGATTTGCGACCAAACCGAATTCGACAAAATTCGGGCGGTACCTGGTACCAGGGTCTTCTTTATTTTCTGCAGGGTGCGGCCATTAAGTCGTGGCATTTGCAGGGAATGTTAGGTTGGGTCTTTGGTTTGTTTTTGCCGCAGATAGCGTTTGTCGTTCATGAATAAGCTCCAAAAGTAAATAAAGCCAGGGAATAGGATTAGAAATCCTGCAATATAGGTAGCGAATATTGCCCTGAATGAGCTTGGATCTGTAAAGGCTGAGGCAATGGTTACCTCTGGATAAACGATGTATGGCAGATGTGCTTTTCCGTATACATAGCTGGCAGCCAGGTATTGCAGGGTGACCGCTATGACGGCGAGCCTTGGGATCCCCTTCACGCCTTTTTTATTTACTGATGGCAGGAAAAGCGCTAATCCGCCAAGTAAAAACAATCCGAGCGAAAACAAGAGCAAAGGAAGATCATCCAGCATTTTTTCGTAAATCCAGAAGGCTTCCTTCTTTAGTGTGAACATAATAAGAAAAGCCATGACAATCGAAATTGGCCCCAAAATAATGGCATCCCTGCGGTACACAGAGTAGGCTTCCATTTCCTCCGAGGCTTTGGAGTAGTCCGACAGCAGCAGGGAGGACAAAAACAGGGTGCTGCAGATGGCAAAGCCGATAAAAGCATATTCATTGGGGCTTGTAAAAAGACGTGCCAGGTCCAGTGACTGCCTGCCATCAGCGAAGTTCACGAAATTCCCGTGAGTGATCGGCAATACGCTGATCAGCAATCCAGGAATCAGTATCCCTGATATACCTGAAACATATGTAAGCGGTTTTCGGTATTCCTCAGCGATGTTGGAAAACACGAGGAATGCGCTGCGGATAGCCAGCAGCAGTAAAATTAGGCTTCCAGGAATGAGAAGCACGGTTCCCAGAGTATAAGCTGCAGAAGGAAATAGGCTATAAACGGCTACAACAATTGCAACGATAAAGGTGTTTGTAACTTCCCAGGTAGGCGATAAATACCGGTTTGCCACATTTGTAGCTTTGATTTTTGGCCGATTTAAATAAATCATAGACCAGAATCCGGCGCCAAAATCCATCGTTGCCATAACTGCGTATATAAATACAAATCCCCATAGCACCGTTATGGCCAGCAGTTCTTCAGGCATTCAGTTCACTCCTTCACGTGTTTGATCCGTAGAGAGGAACGTTTTTTTGTTCAGCTCTATTGATATCATCAATGACCGTATTCTTTTTAAAGTAATAAAGCATGACAAATACAACTGCCGCCCCGAGCACTACATAAATCAAGGCAAAAAGAATAAATAAAATACCTAAATTCTCCGCAGTTGTAACGGAATCAGCAGTGGAAAGCACCCGGTAAATGGTCCAAGGCTGGCGTCCTGTACATGCGAAAATCCAGCCAAACTCAATCCCCAGAACTGCCAGCGGGCCTGATGCAATAAAAGCCCACATAAAGAAACGGGGAAAACGGTCCCTTTTCAAAAACTTGTTCCATAAGAAGGCGACCAATGATAATAAAATCAGTAATGAACCTATTCCGACCATCGCATTAAAAAGGGTATGGACGAAAAGCGGCGGCCACTCTTCTTCCGGAAAATCATTCAACCCTACTACGACGGTATCAAAGCTATTTCCGGCCAAAAAACTCAACGCCCAAGGGATTTCTATACCCCATTTCACTTCCTGTGTTTCACGGTCTGTAAATCCGCCGATTGCCAGCGGGGCGTACGATTGAGTTTCAAACAGCCCTTCTGCTGCCGCCAGCTTCTCAGGCTGGTATTCATGGAGATATTGGGCAGATTCATGGCCGTTTATGGCTGTTAGAAAGGAAAAGATTCCTCCTACGATTAAGCTAAGCATTAAGGCTTTTTTATGAAAGTTATAAACTCTGGTTCCAAATGGTGTCTTCAGCATTTTAAAAGCGGCTACCGATGCGACCACAAATGCCCCTGTGGTATAGGCCGATAGTGCCACATGTCCTGCTGTCACAATAAAGCTCGGGTTAAAAAAGGCAGCCCAGGGATCCACATCGACAATTTCTCCATCAACAATCCTGAATCCCTGCGGTGTTCCTTCAAAGGCATGGACATTTGTAATCAGGACGGCAGAAGCGAACGCACCAAGAGCAACGAGAACCAGGCTTGAAATCCGCATCCATGGCGGGATTCTTTCAGCTGCATACACATAAATGGACATAAATAAAGCCTCAATAAAAAAGGCGTAGATTTCAATTTGGAATGGCAATGCCATTACTATGCCGATCACTTCCATAAAACCTGGCCATAGGAGGGAGAGCTGTGTACCCGCAATCGTTCCTGTTGGGATTCCCACTCCAAGGAGCACGGCAAAGGCCTTGGTCCACCTTTTAGCCATAATGACATAATCCTGGTCCTTCGTTTTTTGATAAAGGAGTTCGGCAGTTAGCATCATAAGCGGCAAACCCACGCCTATTGTGGCAAAAATAATGTGGAAGCCCATGGTGGTCCCAAATAAGGACCGGGCAATCAATAAATCACTCATTGAATTTTCATCCCTTCAAAATTCTTCAATGGAAATAGTTTCTTCTAAATTAAACCCAAATATGTAAACATTTCCTTGAATTGATTTCTAAGGAATGAATTCTAGAAAACAGATGAGCTAATTTCTGTTGCAGTCTCTCGGTTTCCCCGGACGGTCCGTTGCTCTTCTGCATATGATAGGCCTGTGCGGGATCTTTCTTTGATTCAATCTCCCGCAGATGTATACGCCTTTCGCTCCCATCAACAGGTGCTGAATTCAAAGTGAACTTTTACACAGCCAAGGAAATAAAAAAACCTCCCAGGTTGGGAGGTGAGCTTTACTTATTCATTTAATGCTTTTTCGAGTGAGGCAAGATTGTCTCTCATGAGAGTAAAGTAAGTCTGATTATCTTGTATGTCCTCTTCTGTTAAGACAGACAAGTTATGGAGCATTAAAGGTTTGGCACCGATTTCTTTTTGCAGAATTTCGGTGAGCCGTGAGCTCACATTCTGTTCAAAAAAGACATACTTTAAGTCATGCTCTTTTGCTTCAGCAATAATTTTCTGTAATTCCTTTTGGGTAGGTTCACTTGAAGAGTTTAACCCGGAGACACTAATTTGGTCTAATCCGTAGCGTTCTTCCCAATAGCCGTAAGCAGCATGGGAAACAATGAATTCTTTATGCTTCGCATTCTTTATGGTTTGCTCGAAATCGCTGTGCAAGTCATCAAGCTCTTGTGCAAGCTCCTGATAATTTTTTTCGAATTGCTCTTCGTGTTCAGGCATCTGTTCTGCTAAAGCGGCTTTAACCGATTTTGCCATTTCCTTGGCGTATAAAGGATCAAGCCATACATGCGGGTCAATGTCCCCGTGGTTATGGTCATCATTGCCTTCTTCTGCTTCGCCGGAATGATCATCAGAATGGCTTTCTTCTTCTTCACCGGAATGTTCCTCTGAGTGCCCTTCTTCTTCATGTGCTGCATCGTGATTGTCTTCGGAATGAACAAACTCGATATTTTCTCCCGCGGCGGCCATTGTAACATTCTCATTTTTCAATGTTTCTTTTGCTTTTTCCACAAATCCTTCAAGTCCGAGTCCCACAAAAATAAAAAGATCTGAATCAGCCAAGTTCATCATATCTTTTTGAGATGGCTCAAAAGTATGTTCATCTGATCCAGGAGGATAAACCGTTTCTACTTGTATAAAATCTCCGCCAATCCTTTCTGTAAAATATTGAAGCGGGTAGACAGTTGTATAAACAGTCTCTTTCTTGTTTTCCCCTCCTTCTTTTGCAGGGGGTTCATCTGTGCAGGCTGATAAAACCAGAATAAGGCCTAGAGTTAAAAAAATAATGGCTTTTTTCATGACGTTTCTCCTCTCTTTATAAAGCGTATTTATTACGATTTATCAAGTAAAAAAATATTTAATACGTAATCATTACGATTTCACTTAGTAATCTTACAAAATATATAGCCAAAAAGCAAGGATAAAATTTGTTTGAAGCCCCGGCTTTTTGTATCATGGTTAAGAGGGACATTTTTTAACAATCCATAGCCAGCCTGTTAAAGTCTCTCTATATTATTGACAATAAGTTTGTCCGATATAGCAGCTAAGAGCTGCTGGTCTCATAATTAATTAGAATGGGAGTGGAACAATTGAAACTTTTAGAAGAAATATTAAACCATAATCAGCAATTTGTTGAAGAAAAGAGATACGAAGAGTTTGAAACAACAAAATTCCCAAATAAAAAGATGGTTATTTTAACTTGCATGGACACCCGTTTAGTCGAGCTGCTTCCTAAAGCACTAAATGTAAGAAATGGTGATGTGAAAATTATTAAAAATGCTGGCGCGCTTGTCACACACCCTTTTGGAAGTATTATGAGAAGCATCCTTATTGCAGTATACCAGCTGCAGGCGAAGGAAGTATTTGTGATTGGCCATCATGATTGCGGGATGAGCGGAATGAAGGCTGATACTGTTGTTAGCAGTATGAAGGAGAGAGGCATTACAGAGGATGCATTGGATACGATGACTTATTCAGGAATTGCCGCCGGCGACTGGCTGAAGGGCTTTGAAAAAGTAGAGGAGAGTGTAGCGCACAGTGTTCATATGGTGAAAAAGCATCCATTAATGCCCGAGGATGTGCCTGTGCACGGATTAGTCATTAACCCAGGCACAGGTAAGCTCGATTTGGTAGTAGACGGGTACGGGTCTTAATCCTTTTTTTTGCCGGGCCATTCCTCAGGGACAAAATCAATCCCGCCTGGATGAAAAGGATGGCATTTGGCGATTCGTTTTATTGTAAGCCAGCCGCCCCTTAGCGCTCCGAACCGCTTTACAGATTCCAGCCCATAATGGGAACATGTGGGATAAAAACGGCATGTTGGAGGCTTAAGAGGTGAAATAACAATTTGGTAAAAGCGAAATAGTGATAGTAATAATTTTTTCAGCATAAAAAGGCCTTCCCTTTTGCGAACATATTTTCCTTTAAAATAACATATAATCGTTAAAACGTCTAAATGTTCATATTAATTTGATGAATTTAGTCGGGAATTGCGTTATAATAAAAGGAAAACATTAGGGAGTGTTCTTGATGCCTTCAGTTGAAAGCTTTGAATTAGATCATAACGCTGTTAAAGCGCCATATGTAAGGCACTGTGGTGTACATAAGGTTGGAAGTGACGGTGTGGTCAATAAATTTGATATTCGCTTCTGTCAGCCAAACAAACAGGCCATGAAGCCGGATGTGATTCATACATTGGAGCATCTGCTTGCTTTCAATATCCGTACACATGCCGAAAAGTATGATCATTTTGATATCATTGATATTTCACCGATGGGATGCCAGACAGGCTATTATCTGGTTGTAAGCGGAGAACCGGCAGTAGAGGAAATCATCGATTTGCTTGAAGCTACATTGAAGGATGCGGTTGAAGTAACGGAAATTCCTGCTGCAAATGAAAAGCAATGCGGCCAGGCAAAACTTCATGATCTTGAAGGTGCCAAGCGCCTGATGAGATTTTGGCTGGATCAATCAAAGGAAGATTTAAAACAAGTTTTTGCATAAAAGAAAAACGGGCTGCCATCAGCCCGTTTTTTCTATAAGATCGGGGACAACAGCCTTGAAACTGACTCTTTCAATTTAATTTTTAAAGCCCTCTTGCTATAGTCTTCTGCTGTCAGCTTTCTTGATAGCTGGATATCTTCTTTAAAGCTTTCTGTTAAGTTTCTCGATACTTCACGATCATATATAAATGCGTTAACTTCAAAGTTCAGTCTGAAACTTCTCACGTCAATGTTGGCCGTCCCGACGGAGGAAACCTCTTCATCCACAATCAGTGTTTTGGCGTGGATAAAGCCATTTTCATAAATATAAATATTTGCATCAGCTTTCAGCATTTCCCCCACATAGGAAAAGGTTGCCCAATAGACAAACATATGGTCAGGCTTGTTCGGAATCATGATATTGACTTCCACTCCGGATAGTGCAGCAATTCTCAAAGCGTCCAGAACGCTTGCATCCGGAATGAAGTATGGGGTTTGGATATAAATAGATTTGCGGGCTGACGAAATCATTTTAATATAGCCATTTTTAATTTGTTCCCACTCCGAATCGGGTCCGCTGGTAACAATCTGCATTCCTACATTTTCAGACGAATAGGCTCGCGGAAAGAATTCAGGAGCATAGTAGATATCATGGCGATGGGAAGCCTGATTCCAGTCAAGGATGAAGCGTGTTTGCATGGAGTGAACCGCACTTCCTTCAATCCGTAAATGGGTATCACGCCAATAGCCGAATCTTGGATTTAAGCCGAGATATTCATCCCCAACGTTGAATCCGCCGACATAGCCAATTTTGCCGTCTATGATGGCAAGCTTGCGGTGATTGCGGTAATTAATCCTCAGGTTAATAAAATGCAGACGTGAAGGGAAAAAGGCTTCAATCTCGCCGCCGGCTGCCATCAGCTCTTTAAAAACTTTTTTGTGCAGGCTTCTTGAGCCAAGCTCATCATACAGTACTCTCACTTTTACCCCTTCTTTGGCTTTTTCAGTGAGCAGATTGATCAGACTTCTCCCAAGATTATCTCGCTTAAAAATATAGTATTGTAAATGAATGTGATCCTTTGCTTCCGTAATATCCCGTATAAGCGAGTCAAATTTCTCTCTGCCATCGGTAAAGATGGTGACAGAGTTATCCTGAGTCAAAACAGCATCATTGTTAACCAGATGCATGTAGATCAGATCTTTGCATTTTAAAATAATGTTATTCTGAAAGCGAAAATCTTTGGCCTTGATCCCCTTAATCTGATTATTGAGCAGTTCATCAATCCCAAACTTTTTGCGGTCTTCCCATTGGAACATTTTTCTTCTCGTTAAATTTTGGCCAAAGAAAAGGTACATGAAAAACCCAAGCAGCGGAATGAAGAACAGAACCATCAGCCATGCCCAGGTAGCACCGGCATCTCTTCGTTCCAAAAATATAACGAAAACAGCAAGAATAATATTTAATACTAAAAAAACAGTAAGCATGATGGAGTAAATATCCATTAGAATGTCCTCTCCACTTTTATAGTCATTTTATCAATCCCCTATTAAAGAAAAGGAAAACCTCCGAAAAGGCGGAGGCTCTATTTATAATAGCGTATGCTTATGATTGGTTTTTGTTTTTTTCTGATCCCTCTTCCTGTTGTTCGTTTTCTTTTTTATTTTCAGGTAGCGGATCAATCGGGTCTACTGTATGTTTAAATTGATAGGCTTTTGAAGTGGTTACTACACTTAATAATAGAACCACGAAGACGATGATAATTGATATCACTAAAACCGTATACATGTTTCTCCCCCTTTTCTAACAATATTTTACCATGAAAATAGCTCTTTCATGAAAAATTTCGCGGTAGAACTAGCACAGGTTTTATTTCTATTTTTTGAGGGTATTCTATTGTTGGGAGGATGATTTATATGAATAAAGAATTAATAAGTGCTGTTAATCAGCAAGTAGCAAACTGGACTGTTTTATATGTAAAGCTTCATAACTACCACTGGTATATTAAAGGGAAAAACTTCTTTACCCTGCATGCCAAGTTTGAGGAACTTTATAATGAAGCCAATGAACATGTAGATGAATTAGCTGAACGAATTTTAGCATTAGAAGGAAATCCGGTTGCAACCATGAAGGAGTGCCTGGATACGGCTTCAATCAAAGAAGCGACAGGAGCTGAAAAAGAAGAAGAAATGGTCCAATCGATTGTTGATGACTTCGAAAAAATGCTTAACGAGCTTCAGGAAGGCATTGAGCTTGCAGAAGAAGCGAAAGATGAAGGCACAGGCGATATGCTGATTGCTGTTAAGCAAAGCTTGAAAAAACATATTTGGATGCTTAAAGCATACCTGGGATAATAGATGAGGACTGGCTGGAAAGCCGGTCTTTTCTCATTTGGCTCTGTTTAAGCTCAAAGCTGAAATTGACACACTGCAGATTGGAGGGAAGGCGTGAGACTCAAGTGGGAGAAGCGAGTATAAGGGAGGTTTCCGCAGGCGCATGGTGACTAAGGAGCATCAGACAGCCCGCGGAAAGCGAACGCCTGGATTGGAAAGAACAGACAAGTTTAGCAGTGCCTTTCATTTTTTTTGCAAAATAAAAAGCGGCATTGGAGCCGCTGCATAATTTTATGGATTTAAAATATATCCTGGTATGTATCGTTTAATGTATGTTTCTATGATGGATGATCGGGCTGCGGCGCTGGCCATAATTTTCGCTTGCAAATTTCCCTTTCAAGCTCTCAATCAAATAAAGCCCCATTAAGTCATAAAGCTCCTGGTTATCCATATCTCGGATAATGCCCAGCAAATCCTCTCTATCCATTTCCTCCAAGAAGGCGAAAGCGAGCATGTCAATATCCTCTTCATCACCTGTCAGCTTGTTCCGGTAGAGTTCGTAAAGCTCATCAATAAGTTTCATGGCAATTCACCTCCCTAAAAAAAGATCCCGTTTTAAATAGTATACTTATTTAATACCCTTCATGCCGAAAAATATTCCTCGCCGCCTTACTTCGGGACGATGCGCTGATCTCAGCCATTGATTAAACTTAGTATATGTAAGCTCATGGAGAATGATCTTAATTTCGTATAATTTTATCATAAATGTGGGAAACGATAACTAAGAAAGCCGAATTGCTTAGAACATTTGAATTCTTTTTTTAATAACCAAGGCTCTGTTAAAGCTTATTATTGTTTAGCAACCTGTTGATTGGAGCGGAAGGCTCGAGACAGCTCGAAAATGCTATCGGTTTTCTTCGCGCGGTGTTTACTCAGAGATGCTTATTCAAAGTCCTGCGGGAGTGCAGATCAAAGGGAGACCCCGCAAGAGCAAAGCGATGAGGCGTTGGGCCGCCAGCAGAAAGGGAGTGGCTGCAGCGAACATCAACAGGCAAATTAAACAGAACCTAAACCAAAAGGGGCTGACAGGATGGAAGGGAATAAAAAAACGTATTATATAACGCTTGCCTCCGGGGAAATATCACAGAGTGCCACAGACTCGACCTGGAATTATAAAATCGAGGCAAATGACGATGAAATTATTGCATTAAGGGAGTACTTTGACCAAAACTATTCAACAGAGTGGCAAAACTTCTTCAGAGCTCACGTTCCGTATGTCCAGTACCATTACGACCGTGAAAATGATGCCTACGATGAGACGATGAAAAAAATCTACGGAATGATTTATAATCTAGGCGACGATGAAGCCCGAAAGCATATTGAAGGTATGGGCATTCTTACTGAAGACGAACATAAATAAAAAGCTGAGGCATTTGTAGACTAACCTAGATAAATGA
>NZ_JAGGQS010000058.1:0-61621 GCF_018613175.1 Bacillus sp. ISL-47
ATCTATTTCTTTTATAAATTTTCCTTTAAAAATGGTCGAAAAGAGCTGCTTGCTTTTTTCCAGGTCTTTCACAGCGAAAACAATATGATCTATATTACCCAATATTGAAGCACTTCCTTATGAGAATACGATTATTTAAGTTAGAATTTTTAGAATGTTTGAAATTAACTTTGTTTTTATATTATTATATATATAAATATAATTCAATATTATATAGATATTTTCTAAAATTTAATTGTTATTTAGTTTGTTGTTTCGATTTTTCTTTAAGAAAGGACGGATCTTTGTGAGGAACGGAAAACTTGCAGCCTACCCAAAGATAACTTTGTTTAATCCGCTTTTTGCCCAGACAATATCAGCTTTTGGAGTATTAACATTACCCCCGCTGTCGAGTTTCATTGTTACGGATATGGAGCTTTCGGCCTTTTTCATGGGTTTATTAATGGCTTCCTTTTATCTGGGCTGTATTATTTTTTCATTTTTCACAGGTCAAATAATCTATTTTTTAGGAATACAAAAATCAATTGTTTTTTCACTTTTAATTATTGGAGTCTTCATTATGTTGAGCACACTCACCCATTCTGTTTGGATCATGCTCTTCTTATTGGCAATTGCCGGAATGGGCTACAGCTTAATTAATCCTGCTATAAATCTATTGATCACACAGGAATTTCCGATGGAGGTCCGCGGTTTTGTCATGAGTGTAAAGCAAATGGGGGTAACATTAGGAGGAGTATTGACAGCCTTATTGCTTCCAAAGCTTGCTTTTGTGTTTAATTGGAGAATTTCACTTTTTATTGGAGGTGCACTTGTGGCGTGCTTCTCACTATATTTTTTGCATATTCTTAAAGACTATCCTGCAAGTTCTGATAGGGGAGACAGTCAGAGCCACTTAAAAAATATAAGGGTTTTCTTTAAAAATTCCAGGCTTGTACGATTAAGCATCCTATCTTTTTTCTTTGTAGGTGCCCAATTTTCGTATTTTATGTATCTGGTTCTGTTCTTAAATTTAGATTTAAAATATTCCGTAGCTGCTTCCAGTGTTCTGCTTGCCCTCTCCCAAGCTTCGGGGGCAATCGGGAGAGTGATTTGGGGTGCAGCAAGCGACCGTATGGGTGATAAACGAAAAATACTTACATTGATAGGAATTCTTTCATCAGGTTCTCTTGTATTTTTATCCCTCACTCCTTTCTTTAGGATCCCTTCCATTTTAATAATATTGCTAACTATCATTCTTGGCTTTACGATAAGCGGATGGAATGGAATATATCAAGCCGCAATTATAGAATATGGCGGAGATCAAACGGCAGCAGTATCCAGCGGTGTTAGTTTGACTTTTACCTATTTGGGAATATTTTTATTTCCGCTCTTTTTTGGATGGACAAAAGATACTTTTTCAAGCTTTAGCATTTCCTGGGTTATCGTTTCTTTCTGTTTGATTGTTTCCACCTTTATGATCCATAGAGAAAAAAACACTCCTTCAGTAAAAACAAGTACATTCGCTGGATAAATTTTCAAAACCAGAGGTCAATTGCATATAAAGTTATGCAGCTACCAGCTTCCAATATGGCAAAATTAAAAGAAACACTCCTATAAGCAGAGTGATAAATAAAAATAGTCCCATATCAAAAACATCTTTTGGTGAAAATACACTTCGGTCATAAACCATTAGAAGCGGTGTAGATTGGGCCGGATAAAACTTTATGCAGTCGACTGTTAATGCAGCCAGTAATCCAAAAACAACAGGATTCATTTGCAGGTTATGTGCGAGTCCAATATATAAAGGAACAAGGAATGTAACACAAACAGTGATATTTGGAATAAACAGGTTGAAAATAACCGTCAAAATAATACAGCATATAATAAGAACATTCTCTGGCACGCCATTTCCTATATTTTCAGTAATGAAGTAGCTTGCCAAATCCAATACTCCATAACGATTTAGAGCTTCAATCAAAGATAGTAACGAGCCTATAATGATGGTGTTTTCCCAAATAGATGATGCTTTGAGATCGTCCAAATTCAAGCTGTCAGTAAAAAGGAAAATCATTACCAACCCGATTAATGCCGGTACTGCAGGATTTAGCATGTGCCACTTATCCGTTATCCATAAAACAACTACTAAAATAAGGACGGATAAGAGTACCCAATCATCCTTAGCTAAGACTTTCTTCATGCTCGGCTTTATTGTTGGTTTAAGGGAGACCTTCTTCAAGTTTTTTAGCGGAAATCTAAATAATATGTAAAGCAGGCCGGATAGCATCATTAAATAATAAGGGAAAGCCATTAAAATAAACCATTCTCCCCAACTGATCCCGCCAATCAGACTTGCTGTAACAATTGCAGACATCCCCCCCGTTAGGAAAGCAGAGGAAGCCATTGGATTTATGAGCCCCAGCATTAAGTATATTCTTCTCCCTTCCCATAGCCGTTCATTATGTATAAAGTTTTTTAATAATGGGAGCAGCATAGCATTACGAGTAATGGACGAAGGCAGAAGCAAAGAGAGCGGCAAAAAAGCGAGCATTAAAAGAACTGGTACCGGCATTCTGGGATAATTCAAAACAGTTTTTTCAAAACTAAATAAAAACCAGCCTCCAAGGCCGGATTTGGAGATGGCAATTCCTATCCCTGTGACAGAAATTAAAAAGAAAATGATCGGTGAATGAAATCCGTATACGGCTAATGCCTGTTCCTCACTTGGAGAAAGAAGAAACAGGAGAATAACAATACCAAAGCCGGTTATAACGGGAGGGATTGCTTCTGTTATAAACATTAAAACGGATAATAGCACAATAATCATGAATGAGTATGGCTCACTTACTAAAAATGATAAGACTAATAGCACAAAGATCAGAGAGGTCATGATTACTTTGTACAATTAACTCCCCCCTTTAATAGCCATTTAATATCCTCTTTAATAATATATGCTCATCTTTCCTTTCAAAGCTGTTATTCGCTGATTTCACTTGAAGAACCTTTTTTGTTTGACCTGCCAGTTTCAGGAATAATTATAGGAAAGAACATAATACGCCTAGCACTGCCAGGACCGTCCTGTACCCCTTTTCCTGTTAGAACTTGCATTTAATTAAAAAGAAGTCCAGAAGATTCTCCTCCCTTCCGGACTTCAATTGGCTATTTAAGAGTTGTTGTTGATATTGACACCCTGTTGATTGGAGCTGCAGGCACGCGATCCTCGAAATGCATTCGCATCTTCTTCGTGCGGACCTACAACTGGATTTCCAAATGAAGCCGAAATAGCACCTGTAACAACACAGGACTGCTGGCAGTGTTGAATTCAAAATAATCACCTACTGGCGCTTGCCATACCATTAGGTTGGTGATTCCTTCTGTTTTCGCAATTTTTTCTGAAAAATCGATCCAGTAGGACAACAGGCATTATTCGACCCTTTTGAGCACTAGCGTTTTTCTCTCTTCAATAGCTTTTAACATTCCTTTTCATAATGCAAAGAAAGGCAATAAGTCCCTCTGCATATATCACCTTCATTGCCTTCACATTCAAATGAAAGGCTTGCAATATTACCAATTGTTATTGACTTTGTCTGGCCTCTGGCTACAGTAAATAATTGACCTAAAGTGCCTCCCCCATTCACAGCTGCACTAACGATTATATCGCAATTACCTTTGTTAAAAACTGAAAGACTTGCAGATGGAAGGTCGCTAAGGTCCATCGCACTCCAATATTCTTCAGGTCCTTCCCCACAGCTTTGTTCTATATTTCCGCAGATATTGTCATGAATAATTTCTTTCTTCTTCGCAGGCGGTGGCGGTGGCGGCGGTGGCTTCGGGTGATGGTCATGGTCGTCTCCATGTCCAGGGTGATCATCTGGCGGAAAGTTCGGTGGATTATAACCGGAATTACAACGGCATAAATCCGATCGAAAGCCACAATATGGGCAAAAATCCATAATTAATCACATCCTTATAATAGTTTCTATACTATTTTATTAGCCATAGGGACAAGATGCCTGTGCTTTTAACTGTGTTTATGTGATAAGTTTAATTCATACTTGACAAATCGGAATAATATGAATTAAAATTGTAATAACAAGGCTCTGTTAAAATTGCCTGTTGATTTCAGCACGAGGCACTCCCTTTCCGCGGGCGGTCCGACGCTCCTCGTCGCTATGCTCCTGCGGGGTCTCCCTTTGATCCGCACAGCAGCAGGACTTTGAATAAGCTTCCTTGAATAAACACCTCGTCGTAAGGAAATGCGATAGCATTTTTGAGGAGTCTCGTGCCTTTCACTCCGATCAACAGGGGTGCTAAAGACAACAATAAGTTTTAACAGAGCCAAAAACCAAGGAGGGTTAAAAATAATGCCATTGAACAGAGAAACTTTACTTAATAAACTGTTATCACTTTCAAAATTCCAGCAAAATCAGCATTTATTTCGTTTAAGTGACCGGAAACTGGAAGCTCTGTATCTTGACCATATTTTATATTCCCCACACCCTCATAGCGGACATCAATCCATTAGGTTAACGGGTAAAAATAGATAAAAAAGCCTGCAATGTTTAAGCATTGCAGGCTTTTTCCCATTTAAGCTTTCATTTTCTCAATCTGTAGCCGACATTTATTGAAGAAGGATAATATAAAGAAAGGCTGTTTTCTTTTGAATATATTTGTGAATAGAACAATAAATAAGGTTGGTTGATTGGAGCATAAGGTGCGAGACTCCAGCGGGAGGAGTGGGACAGGTGAGACCCCACAGGCGCAGCGCGCCGAGGAGGCTCACCGCCCACCCCGCGGAAAGCGAGCAGCTTGGAGCGGAAATCAACCTCTCTACAATACTTGTTTAAAAAGCAACAAAGTTTGCGAAAACAGCCTAAAGAAAAGAGCAAAACCCAGGATAAAGCGACTATGCGCCTAGCCATAAAAGTCCTTAATTCAATTAGCCGCTAGTCAAGCCAGTTCAGTTTCAAGTTTGATATTTATGAACAACAAGTAAAGGAAAATCCTTAGATTTCCTCTAAACTGTTAATTCCTTGCAAGTTTTGGCATCACTTTTTCCTGCTTTGTTTCCTCAATTGTATCTTCTGCAGGTTTGGCACGCTTAATGAAGAAAGCAAGAACCAGAGCAACTGCAGCGATAAAAGTTGCTACAAAGAAAGCGTCATTGATTCCACCGAGCATCGCTCTCATTAAAACTTGCTGCTGCATTTCTGCCATTGCGGCTTCGGTCATTTGTGTGCCGCCATTTGCCATAGCTGCTTCTTTGGCTATCTCAGCAGCATGGGTTTCCGTCCTGGTTGACATTACTGTGACCAATAATGCTGTTCCAATTGCACCTGCGACCTGATTTAACGTATTGTTCATGGCTGTACCGTGAGGATACAAGCGTCTTGGCAATTGATTCAGCCCATTTGTAGAAACAGGCATCATAACCATCGACATTCCAAACATCCTTACTGCATTTAGGACGATTAATTGTGAATAGGTGGTTTCCGTCGTTAACCTGCTAAAAACATAGGTAGTAGCAACAATAATGGCTAAACCAACAATTGCTAAGATACGGCCGCCAATTTTATCAAAAAGCCGGCCAGTTATAGGAGACATTATCGCCATGACTAGCGCACCCGGCAGCATCATTAATCCTGCATCCAATGGGGAAATCCCACGGATGGTTTGAACATAAATTGGAATCAGGATCATTCCGGAAAACAGAGCCATATTTACAGTCATGGCAATTGCTGAAGATAATGCAAACATCGGATATTTGTATACCCCAAAATTAAGCATGGGACGGTCGGCTTTTGACTGCCTGACAATAAACCATATTAAAGTAATAACTCCAATTGCAATCGTTAAGTAAACATGCGGGCTATCCCAGCCTTTATTTCCAGCTGAGCTGAATCCATATAGGATTCCGCCGAATCCGATACTTGACAAGGTAAGTGAAAAGATATCCAAACGAATATTCACTTTTTCCTTTTTATCTTTTAATAAAATACCGCCCAACAGGAGAATAACTGCTGCTATGGGCGAAAGGAAGTGGAAAAGCATTCTCCAGTCGTAATGCTCAACAATCCAGCCTGATAGAGTCGGCCCAATAGCAGGCGCAAACATTAATATCAGACCAAATACACCCATCGCTGCACCGCGCTTTTCTACCGGAAAGCTTATCAGCATGACATTCATTAATAGCGGCATCATAATCGCTGAACCTGAAGCCTGCAGCATTCTTCCTGCCAGCAATACTGGGAATACATGTGCAACCCCTGCCACAAGCGTACCAATCGTAAATAAACCCATTGCTACGATAAATAATCTGCGGACAGTGTATTTTTCAATTAAAAAGGCAGTAGCAGGGATTAAGATACCATTAACAAGCATAAATCCGGTGGTCAGCCACTGCACAGTTGCCGCTTCTATTTTCAAGTCTGCCATAATAGAAGGCAATGCAATATTCAATAATGTATTATTTAAAAAGGCAATAAAAGCCCCTATCATTAAAACAGCTAAAATCCCATAAGGGGGGCGATCTGTTTTATTATTTATAGCATGTTCCATTTATTTTTCCTCCTGTACACTCAGTTCATTCTTTTATACTTACGTTACACATAAAACATATAATATACCATGAGTCCAACTAATGCAATAAAAAAAACCTTGTAAATAGAGGGTTTGTATAAATCATTAGAATAAGGTACTATAAGATTATACCGACAGTTCAAATATAATGACAGGTGATAACGAATGAATGATAGGAAACAGCTTGTAATTAAGAAAGCACATCAATTATTTCTGGATAAAGGCTTCCAAGCTACATCTATCCAGGATATTTTAGAATACACGGGAATATCAAAAGGAACTTTTTACAACTATTTTTCCTCAAAAAATGAACTGCTTATATCCATTTTTAAAACATTGCATAAAAAAATGGAGCAGGAACGAAATCAGCTTCTTATTGGCAAGGATCCGACAAGCATCGAGATTTTTACTATGCAGATTGAGTTTCAAATGAATATGAATCGCTCCAATAATTTAGTCACTCTTTTTGAGGAAGTGCTTGTTTCACACGATCCGGAACTTATGCAGTTTATAAAAGAAGGACAATTAAGAATGGTGCATTGGATTTTTCAGCGGTTTATTGAAATCTTTGGGGAAGAGAAGAAGCCATATTTACTGGATTGTGCCGTTATGTTTATCGGGATTCTTCATCATAACGTGAAATTCTATAAGAAATTTTTTGATCAGCCCTCCGGCATCAATCATGTGATTCAGTATAGTGTGGATCGTATTTCAAAAATGGTTGAAGAAGTTAGTTCTGCTGGCGAACAGCTGCTAAAACCTGAACTGATAGACAACCGCTTTAACCCTTTAAAGCATCATGATCAGGAATTTAAACAACATCTTTGTAAAACCATTTTCGCTTTAAAAAAGTCCGTTCAGCACCCGGATCAAGCTCATTGCAATGAACTTTTGGATTTTGTTCAGGAAGAACTGCTGCATTCTAAAAAGCCTAGAAAGTTTTTAATCGATAGTGCACTTCAGTCTCTGCGCACCTGCCTTGCCAATTTAGATGAAAAAGAATTTGAATCACTTGACCAGCTTGCTGCTTCGTGTCTTAAACAAACAGAAGAACCCGTCTAATTACTCAAGCCTGCCCCTTTATGGGCAGGCTTTTTTCATGTTTTAAAGAAGACCTGTCTTTTCCCTTTTTCCGCTAAGCATTCATATTCCTTCCAAAAACGGAAACAATAAAGGATGATGCCAAACTAACCGGTGATTTCATATGAAAAAAGAGCTAAAAAAGAAGAGAGCCTTTATTGACTTTGTCCTTAGTGATTTGGAACAATCTTTTTCCAAGTCCAATGATTTTAAAAAGACACCGTATACCAATAAAAAAACGGGTACAAGTTTTTCATTCATTCATTTCAGTACACTTACTGATAAACAAATCATTAGCAGGAATATACTCCCAGGACTGCTGCAGGGTGAATTTTCGAGACTAGAGGACTTAAAGAAGCTTCTGCCTTCAGCGGACATCCAAATATGTGAGGACCTATCTGTGGCGGAAAAAAAGCTGCTGAATGGCTATGTTATGGTTTTGGTGGACGAAGAGGAAAAAAGAGCTGCCTTCATAGCCGCCCAAAAAGAATTTGTCCGTGAAATTGCTCATGCAGAAGTTGAACATACGGTTATTGGGCCAAAAGAAGCTTTTGTGGAATCTATTGGTCAAAATTTAAATTTAATCAGAAAAAGGCTGCCTATTTCGGAACTTGCTATTGAAGAATATTCGATCGGCAGTATATCTCATACACCAGTAGCGGTTGTCTACATCGATGGCATAACGAATGAGGATTATGTCAAAATGGTAAAGGAGCGCCTGGAAAAGGTTGATTTTGATGAAATAACAGACAGTTCCTATATTGCCCAGCTTATATCGGATAACTCAAATTCACCTTTTCCGCAATTATTAGATACTGAAAGACCGGACAGAGCTGCAGCTGTACTGGCGGAGGGTAAAATTGTAATTGTTGTTGATGGTTCTCCCCATGTTTTAATTACACCAACAACCTTTGCAGAATTTTTCAGTTCCTTTGAAGATTATTTTCTAAACTGGATCATAGCCTCTTTTGTAAGGATACTCCGGGCGTTTTCTGTAATCTTTTCCATCCAGATAACACCCATTTATGTAGCAACGCTTACTTACCATCAGGAAATGATTCCTACTGACTTATTAGGAACACTAGTGTCCTCAAGACAGCATATCCCGCTTCCGCCGTTCTATGAAGCTTTGCTGCTTGAATTGGTTATTGAACTCTTGAGAGAGGCTGGAGCAAGGCTGCCAACGAAGGTTGGTCAGACAATCGGTATCGTTGGAGGGATTGTCATTGGGACTGCATCCGTTGAAGCTGGATTAACCAGTAATGTCCTTCTTATTTTCATTGCATTAGCAGCTCTTGCAGCATTTACAACACCTGTCTATAAAATGAACAATACCATCCGGCTTTTAAGATTCCCGTTTTTGGTTTTTGCAAATCTTTGGGGGTTAGTGGGTGTATTATTTTGCTCATGCATATTATTAACCCATATGATAAGGCTGACATCACTTGGCAGGCCCTTTTTGCAGCCTTTTTATCCGCCTAGATACCGGGACCTAAAGGACTCCTTTATCAGGTTCCCCTTTAACCCGCTTCGGCCAGTATATTTAAGAACACAAAATCCATACCGGTTTCCTCAGGAAAAAATAAAAAAAGTAAAAAAGGATATCGATGAATAAGCCTGGCTAAAAGCCAGGCTGTTTATGATTTCGAATTTTGCCGGTTAACTGCTTTCACTTTTATTCGATTTCTCTTCCCATGGTTCAAAAGTAAATGGTATTCCAATCATCTTAGCTGTTAACTCATCATAGGAGACTAAATCTTTCTTGGACAACTCTTGCAGCGACTTCTTCCCCATCGCACGCAAGGCGATTTTAATTTCCTCTGTACTCGCTGTTAAAAATTTCTCTGCTGATTTTACCCCATCTTCTATCTTAAATGTATCTTTGAATTTCCCCTGGTTCCAAACGGCTTGAGTAGGCGGTTCAAAAGGAAGTGCGTTTAGGGTATGCAGGTGGGATACAGTAAACAGTATAACGGAACCTAGATAGACAGCATCTGCTCCAAGGGCAAGAACCTTTAGAAAGTGGCCTGGTGTAAAAAGGCCTCCTGAAACAATTAAACTGACTTCTCCCTTCTTTTTTCTTTTTTCAAGATGATTGGCAGCCCGAACAACCGCATGCAAAGTAGGGATTCCAAAGTCATCAGCTAAAAGAGGCGGTGCTCCCATAGTGGCTGCCTGTCCTCCATCTACTGCAATGAAATCCACTCCCATTTCTAGCAGGTTGTCAATATCTTCTTCGATTTTTCCGCCGGCTCCTATTTTTGCCCCGATTGGCACTCCGCCTGACAGCTTCCGAAGTTCTTCAACCAGTTCCTTCAAATCATTTAAGGTCTGATTTTCAAAATAATGTTCTAAGATGTGAGCGACCTCATTCTCCTTAAGGCCCATAATTTCCCTTGCGCGTCCAGTTAAATTCTCCGGCGAAATATTCCCGCCCATTCCCTGCATCGCACCTTGGCCCAGCTTAAGCTCAATCATATCAGCACGTTTGATGACTTCTTCTTCTTTCCCCCATTCGGTTTTAGAAAACTGAAGAATATACTTTCCCGCACTTTCCAGCTCTTCCGGGAGGATTCCGCCTTCCCCTGAATTAATGGCAGTCCCTGTATTCTTGGCTGCTGTAGCGAGTGCTATTTTCACCTGCTCGCTTAAGGCTATACCATAGGCCATGCCGCTGATCATAAATGGAATTTTAATGTTCATCGGCTTTTTCGCTTTTGGGCCAATAGTCACTTTAACATCCACATCCTCATCACCATCAATTGGAAAAGGAGATGTCTGTACAGGGATAAAGGTAATTGGGTCAAAATGTGGCCATTTTTTCGAAGAGCCAAACGGTCTGTGCAGAATATCACCTGTTTCAGCCCGCAGGTTATTTTCAAGTGCATTTTGTACACCCATATGGCGGAACCCAGGGATTATTTCAATTAAATTTTCCTGATAGCTGTCTGTAAAAATAATTTTCCCGGCTAGCTTCACAATCCGTTTCATAATCCAGCGCCAACCAATAAGCAAGAATAAAAAAATAATAAATAATAATGTAATCATACCTAAAATAATTATTTGTAAAATATCATACATACAAATTTCACCAAATCCTATAATTGTCTTTTGTACTCCATTATTGCCATAGGATAAGAATTTAACCTGTGATTAGGGAATCATTTCCTCCAATCAGGAATGTAACTTGTAATTGTTTCTCAGTATTGATACGAATCCTAAGAATATAATAGAAGTAAAGAACGGTGATCTTTTATATCTGCTAAAGTTTGTGATAAAAGGAGTCTATAAATGCACTTGCTAAATAACACTGCACACCGCAGCTGGCCCATCCCTTCTAATAATTGGATAATGAGGCAAAGATGGAGAAACTTCCTTTTTTTGCACTGGCCAGTAAAACCGGAGCTTTTAAAAAATTGGATTCCTTCCTCCTTAAAATTAGATACTTTCCAAGGTTACGCATGGGTAGGATATATCGCATTTTTGATGGATGGCATTTACCTCCGCGGAATGCCACAATGGCCTTTGACAAGAAGTTTCCCTGAAATAAATATCAGAACCTATGTACAATATGATGGTAAGCCAGGAATATTTTTTTATCCATTGATGTGGAAAATTGGGCTTCTTTAAAGATCGCACGGCATTGGTTTAGGCTCCCTTATCATGAAGCGAACGTTGCATTTGAAAATAAAGGGACAGCCTATTCTTTTCAAAGTCTGCGCAAAGAAAAGACTAACCGTCCAATGTCATTCAAAGCGTTATATAAGCCGGTCTCAAATGTATTTTTTCCTGAAGAAGGCTCCCTGGACCACTGGCTGACAGAAAGATATTGCCTTTATAGTACTAATAACACATCGAAAATCTTTTGCGGCGAAATTCATCATCTGCCCTGGGCGCTGCAAAAGGCGGAATTTGAAATACAGTCCAATTCCCTGCTTTCTCCTTTTAAAATAAACCTAATAGATACTAACCCAGTTGCCCATTATTCGACTGGCGTTGAAGCACTTATATGGAATATCCAAAAAGTTAGCATTGGTTGAGAAAGCTTCTCGCATTCTTTTTCCCCGAATAATCTTATAGAAAGTTGTTCAATCTATCAAAAGGGCATTCTTACTGAAATGAGGTGAAAGTGTGAACAATCCTGAATCCTATCAACCCAAAAATACTGAAGAGCCAAAACGTACGGAAGGCAGTCTTCTTGAATCTATGATGGAGCCAATGGACCAGCTTTCAAAGGTTGCTCCAGAAAATACGGAGAGAAAAACGAATAAAAATGAAGTACAAATGTAAAGAAGAAAAGCCGGCACCAGTGCTAAATGCAAGGATGCCGGCTTTTCATTTGAAAAAATAATTGGGATGGAAGGGTCCAAATGCAGTTCTCTTTGCTGTTTGCTTATTTGGTTATCTGGTATATTCTCACTTCATGAGGAAAAAGGATTTCTTCATTAGTTTCTAAATCCCGCTGATAATTGGAGAGAATCAGATCTCGATCAGTATATCCCTCAAATGTAAAAGTCTGCTTCTCGTCACAATGATTCAAGACAATGAGCCAGGTGATATTTTTGTAAGAGCGTGTATAAACATATAAATGGTCATCGTCAGGCAATATATCCTTATAGTCACCATAAACCATTACGTCGTTTTCTTTTCTTAATGCAATCAGCTTTCTATAATAATAGTAAACGGAATCAGGGTTTTTTAGTGCAGCTTCCACATTTATTTCGTTGTAGTTTGGATTAACCTTTATCCACGGTTCGCCAATTGAAAAGCCTGCTTGAGGTGAATCATTCCATTGCATAGGCGTCCTGGAATTATCACGACTTAGAAGAAGCAAGCTTTCAAATACTTCCTGCGGATCGCGGCCTTTAGATACTTCTTCATGGAATTTATTTTTCATCGCAATATCATTATAATCCTCAATGGAATCAAATCGGACACCTGTCATTCCAATCTCTTCCCCCTGAAAGATATAAGGAGTTCCGGGCAGCGTATGAATCATCGTCGCTAACAGCTTCGCAGATTGCACACGATATTTACCGTCATTGCCGTATCGGGTCACTTGCCTTGTGTGATCATGATTGTTCAGAAATTGCGAATTCCAGCCCCTTTGCTTAAGGCCTTCATACCAGCTTGATTGAATTTCCTTATACCGAAGCATATCCCAGGTTGGCATATCATCTGCTACTTGGAAATGGAATAAAGTATTCAGCTCATTCCGGCTCTCATCTACATAAAGCAATCCTTCATCAGGAGAGACAAATGGAATCTCGCCGACTGTCATGACATTATAATGCTGAAGAACCTCCCTGTGCATTTCCTGAAGATAGTCATGAATGCCGGGATTATTAGCCAAATAGCTGATATTATATGGATTCTCTGCATCTAAAAAATCTTCTTTTTTGGCCAGAAGATTAATGACATCCATTCTGAAGCCATCGATGCCTTTATCAAGCCAGAATCTCATCATTTTATAAATTTCATTTCTAAGCACAGGGTTTTTCCAATTAAGGTCTGGCTGCTCGACCGCGAAGGAATGATAATAATATTGGCCGGTTTCTTCATCCCATTCCCAGCAAGAAGGTGCAAAATAGGACCGCCAGTTATTCGGCGCCTTCCCATCCTTTGGATCTTCCCAAATATACCAATCTCTTTTTGGGTGATCTTTTGAAGAACGGGACTCAACAAACCAAGGATGCTGATCAGAAGTATGATTAACAACGAGATCCATAATTACCTTTAACCCGCGATTATGGATTTCCTGGATTAACTCTTCAAAAATCGCCATATCCCCTGCCTTTTCCATAATTCCATAGTAATCTGAAATATCATATCCATTATCACGGTCTGGTGAATTATAAAATGGATTGAGCCAGATCACATCTATGCCAAGATCCTTAATATAATCAAGCTTTTCTATTACTCCTTTTAAATCACCATACCCATCTCCATCGGAATCAAAAAAGCTTCGCCAATAGATTTGATAAACAACCGCTTCTTTCCACCACATTTTATTCACGACCACACCTCTTTTTTAACTTTGGCTCTGTTAAAGCTCATTGTTGTTTTTAGAAGCCCTGTTGATTGGAGTGGAAGGCACGAGACTCCTGCGGGAGTAGCTCACCAAGGGAGATCCCACAGACGCAGAGCGTCGAGGAAGCTCCCGGTAGCCCCGCGGAAAGCGAGTGCCTGCAACGGAAATCAACAGCCAAATTTAACAGAGCCTTAACTTTAGTAACTCGTAAAAAAGGGCCTTTTTAAAGGCCCTCCTCATTATTTCTTTAAACGGTATACTCTTGCCTCATAAGGCTTCAGCGTTAATTCATTAATAGATTCATTTTCATTCACATTTAGATTTGAAATCAGCAATTCTTTAGAAGAATAATCTAAAGTCTCCGGTAACTTGAAAAGAGGAGTTTCCTCGCTGAAGTTACACATGACCAGCAATTGGTCATCGCCAAGTGATCTTGTAAATGCAAAAATCTGCTCATCATCTTCCATGACTAAGTCAAATGTTCCATATACAATGACTTCGTTTTGCTTTCTAAGCTGGATTAGCTTTTTATAATAATGGAAGATTGATTCTTCATCTTTTAAAACAGCTTCTGCATTAATTTCTTCAAAATTAGGATTTACATTGATCCACGGCGTTCCAGTCGAAAAACCTGCATTAGGGCTGGCATCCCATTGAACCGGGGTTCTGGCATTATCACGGCTCCGCTCATGGATCCCTTTAAAAATTTCTTCGTGAGTCAATGAATCAGGAGTTAAATCACGGTATGCATTTAATGTTTCAATATCGCGATAATCGTTAATATCATTAAATTTTACATTTGTCATGCCGATTTCTTCGCCCTGGTAAATATATGGAGTCCCCTGCATCATGTGAAGACAGGTAGCAATCATCTTCCCTGAAACAACACGGTATTCATCGGAGTCGTTCCCCCATCTGGAAATAGCCCGCGGCTGGTCATGATTGCTCCAGTACAAGCTGTTCCACCCATCATTTTCAAGGCCTTTTTGCCACTTTGTGAAAATTTCTTTTAGGTCTGTTAACTTCCAAGGACGCGGATCCCATTTGCCAAATTGGCCGTCACCCAGCCCAACATGTTCAAAATGGAACACCATATTTAATTCTTTACGGTCTTCGCCAGTATAAAGTTTGCCTTCTTCGACTGTAACACCCGGCATCTCGCCAACCGTAATCGTATCATAATCGCTAAGTGCTTCTTTATTCATTTCTTGCAGAAATTCGTGGATTCTCGGTCCATTCATAAAATACTTGCTTCCGTTCCCATATTTATGACCTTCACGAATCTCTCCCTGCGGATAGCTTGTATCTTTGGAAATGAAATTGATGACATCCATTCGGAATCCATCAATGCCTTTATCAAGCCAATAGCGCATCATTTCATAGACTTCATTTCTTAGAACGGGATTTTCCCAATTGAGATCAGGCTGTTTTTTGCTGAAAAGATGCAAATAATATTCGCCTGTTTGTTCATCAAATTCCCATACATTTCCGCCAAACGCAGCGCCCCAGTTGGTTGGAGGCTCTCCATTGTCTGTCTTTTTCCAGATATAATAATCTCTGTAAGGGTTATCTTTAGATTTGCGTGATTCCTGGAACCATTGGTGCTCGTCACTTGAGTGATTGACAACAAGGTCCATCATGATTTTAATGCCGTGTTCATGTGCTTTAGCCAGCATGCGGTCAAAGTCCTGCATGGTTCCGAATTCTTCCATGATATTGCGGTAATCTGAGATATCATAGCCATTATCATCATTAGGGGATTTATAAACCGGCGACAGCCAGATTACATCGATTCCCAGTTCGCTTAAGTAAGGGATTTTTTCTGTGATGCCATTGATATCGCCAATTCCGTCTCCGTTGGAATCGTTAAAGCTTCTTGGATAGATTTGATAGATGACGCTTTCTTTCCACCATGTTTTGTTCAATTTTTACAACTCCGATCGAATATAAATTCATATTACAATTTGGCTCTGTTGGATGGGGCCTGTTGATTTCCACTCCAGGGCACTCGCTTTCCGCGGGCTACCGGGAGTCTCACCCCTTCCGTTCAAATCAACAGGGTGCCAATACCAATGATAAGCATATTGACAAGCGACTTATCTAAGTGCCTATTCTTTTATTATTTAATTGACCCTTTCATTACTCCGCTAATGATCCACTTCTGGGCAAAGATGTATACGATGATCATAGGAGCAAGTGCCATTAAATAGGAGGCGAATGCCAGGTTATAGTCTGTGCTGAATTGTCCCTGGAAAATATATTGGACGAGCGGGAGTGTGGCCATTTCCCGGTCACTCAGAAGTACGAGCGGGAGCATGAAGTCGTTCCAGGCTCCAAGGCTGGTAATGATTGCGACTGTTGCATTCATTGGGGCAAGCAGCGGGAATATGACTTTCCAGAAAACACCCCAAGTACTTGCGCCATCCATAATGGCTGCTTCTTCCAGTTCAACGGGAATAGCTCTGATATAGCCAATGTAGATAAATACATTAAAGGAAAGATTGAAAACAATATATAGAATGATTAACCCAACCAGATTATCCATTCCCCATGAACTAGTCTGCTTTACAAGCGGAAGCATGATAATTGGGAACGGGATAAACATCGCACTTAAAAAGTAAAAGTATAGGAACTTATAAAACTTTTTATGAAGATTGCGTGCAATGGCGTAGGATACCAGTGAATTTGTCAGCACTGTAAAGATGACTACAAAAATAGTAACAAACGCACTGTTTTTAAATGCATTGAAAAAATTAGTCATTTCAATTGCTTTTGCAAAGTTATCAAACGACCATGATTTTGGAAGCGCCATTAAATTGCCAGCCATTTCAGGCGGTGTTTTGAAGGCGATTGTGATCGTTAAATATAGTGGAAAAAGAATAAGCAATGAACCTAAAATTAAGAGAGTGGTGACAAGCCAGCTAGTATTTTTGCGATTCATTAGTTTTCCACCTCTCTTTTATTTAAGAATTTTAATTGAATGACAGAGAAGACGATAATGACGATAAAGTAAATGACTGCATTTGCCGATTGATAGGCAAATTCTCCACCCTCAAATCCTCCACGGTAAATAAGCAAAGAGATGGATTCTGTTGACTTTCCTGGACCTCCGCCTGTTAAGGCAACAATCTGGTCGAACACCATCAGGAAGTTTTTCAGTGACAGCACCATATTAATCGTGAAGAATGGCGCGATCAGCGGGAATGTAATCTTCCAGAACTTTGTCCAAACACCTGCACCGTCAATGCTTGCGGCTTCGTATAAATCCTCTGAAATCGTTACTAGGCCGGCAAGGTACAGAATCGTATTGAAAGACACTGCCTGCCAAACTGCTACGATCACGATTCCAATCCAGGCCAAATCAGGATTCCCAAGAATGTTACGGGTTAAAAACTCCCAGCCGAAGGCATCACCGATCTGCGGCAGAAAATGAGCAAAAATAAAGTTAAAGATAAAGCCAACGATTAAAATACTAAGGATATAAGGCAAAAAGTAAATCGCCCGCAGCGTTTTATGAAATTTTATCTTCGAGTTAAGCCCGATTGCAACCAAAAGACTGATGATATTAACGAGAATGGTAGAAACGATTGCAAATTTAAAGGTAAATAGGTAGGCATCCCCTGCTCGCTCATCTTTAAAAACGTTCAGATAGTTTTTTAATCCAACAAAATTCCAATCTCCATACCCTTTCCAATCCGTAAAGCTGTAAAAAATCCCTTGTAAGGCAGGAAAGCTATGAAAAATGAAGAAAAGGAGGAAAGCGGGTATCGTGATAATCAGAAACACACTGTTTTTCTTTTTCATATTGACAACTCCTTTTTAGAAAGCCAGGGAATCATAAGGGATCCCCTGGCGTCTATGCATTAGCGGTTTTGTACTTTTTCCCACTCGCTGTCCATTTTCTTCAGGAATTTTTCTTTATCTTTCTTGATTAGGAATTCCTGAACAAGGTTTTCAGCTCCCATGCCTGCTGGGTAGTAGTGGTCCGGGAAGCTTGTGATGGTTCCATTTTCAAAGTTAGCTTTGATTCCTTCAAACACAGGATTCTCCTGATATACACCTTCAATGGCAGAGAAAGCTTTTTGCTCGTCAATGTATTTCTGAGCTGTGTCTTTATTCATCATGAATTCAACAAATTTCTTTGCTTCTTCTTTGTGCTCAGTACCTTCACTGACTGCTAAAAGAACGTCTACTCCAGAAACAAGTTTGTTTTGTTCAGGATCATTTGTTACAGGCATTGGGAATACGCCTAGCTCCATGTCAGGATTTGCTTTCAGAATTTCAGGAATGGCCCAGTTGCCTTGCAGATAGAAAACAGATTTTCCGTTGGCAAAAGCATTATTTCCATCGCCGTAAGCAACACCCATATTATCTTTGTGGCCATATTGGACTAACGTGGACATTTTGTCTGCAACTTCATCATAATTTTCCGAGAAAGATTTTTCGCCGGCATTTTTCTTTTCAGCGAAGTCTTCACCTGCGATATTAGCACCAAGAGAGTTCCATGGAATCATGCCTGTCCATGCGTCTTTTAATGTAAAGTAGATTGGTGTATCTCCTGCTGCTTTCACTTTCTCAAGGCTTGCGATAAATTCATCCCAAGTTGCCGGTACTTCAAGACCGTGTTCCTCAAATTTTGCTTTGTTGTATATTACTGCATTGGCATTTGTAGCATATGGAAGCCCAAATGTTCCATCTGTTTCAGGACCAACCAAACGATTAATCATATCGATATAAGATGGCTGAACCTTTTTTTCCATTTCTGTGCCTGCAAAGTCCTCAAGGACACCTGCCCGGCCCAGCTCACCATAGGTTGCGTTACCTGCGATGGACATAATGTCAGGCAGGTCATTTTTTGTTAGGCGTGTTTTTAAAACTGTTTCCGCTTCTGGCGGTGCATCCAGCTTGATTTTAATATCAGGGTTTTGTGCTTCAAATTCTTTAATTAAACCTTTATAGGTTTCAATGCTTTCTGACTTATTGGAGAAGAGTTCCAAAGTTACCTTTCCATCATCGGATCCGCCTGAAGAGCATCCCGCTAATAAAGAGGCACCTAATGTTAAAGCCATCACACCTGCAGTCATTTTTTTAAACATGATTTTTTCCCCCTAAATTTTTTATTTACTATAGCTATTCACGTAAACGTTTACGTGAACGGCCCAAGAAAAAGAGAGTCATTATTTCCTCTCTTTCACACTCATTCTTTCAACGATTTTATGCGGCATTATTCGGCTTTCAGGCGTATCGCCCGTTTCCAAAAGAGCAAAAAGCATTTCTGCAGATGTTTCACCCATTTTTGCCAAAGGCTGTCCTACTGTGGTCAGCGGCGGGATGGACATTTCAGCAAGGCTCAAATTATCATAACCCATGACCGATAGCTCATCTGGCACCTTAATTCCCCTTTGATAAGCGGCTGATAATGCACCGATCGCAATCTCGTCACTAGCTGCAAAAATAGCTGTGACATCAGGAAACTGATCGACCATTCTTTTTAAGCCTTCGACTCCATCAGGAAAGGTAAATCCCCTGCTGAAAACAATGTTTTGATCATCCAGCGGAATGTCGTGATCGGCCAGCGCTTTTTTAAAGCCTTCTATCCTTGGAATACCGGCAATGATGTCCTCTTTATTACCGCTTATCATCCCGATTTTTGTATGCCCCTTATCGATCAAATACTTGGCAGCTGAATAGGCTGCATGAAAGTCATTGACCTTTACAAACGGCACCGGGTACGCATACGATTCTGTAGATAACAAAATCATCGGCATTTTCGACTTGGCCACATACTGATAATATTCATCTTTTAGTATCTCACTGGCGAAAATAATGCCGTCTACTCGTTTTTCTATGAGCAGCTGAAGATATTTCATTGTTTTCTCGCCATTTGATTCTGTATGGCAGACAATGACGCTGGAACCGTTATCATTTGCGGCTTTTTCAATACCGTCCAGCAAATCAGTA
Organism: Bacillus sp. ISL-47; assembly: GCF_018613175.1. NCBI lineage: Bacteria > Bacillati > Bacillota > Bacilli > Caryophanales > Bacillaceae > Bacillus > Bacillus sp. ISL-47. Next base: position 19,628 of record NZ_JAGGQS010000058.1, read on the forward strand.
ACCAAGGAGCTGGAAAGCTTTGGAAAAAGCACGCCAATCGTATGGGTTCTTTTATTTATTAATCCTCTTGCCACCGCATTCGGCTGGTAGCCAAGCTCTTCAATCACTTTAAGAACTTTTAATTTTGTTCTTTCCGAATAGCCGCCCTGGCCATTCAGGATTCTTGAAACGGTTGCAATTGAAACATTTGCCTTTTTGGCAACATCTTTGATGGTAAAGGACATATCCCACCTACTTTATTTCACTATTTTTTAGATTGATTACGAAAACGTTTACGTTGTAATAATAACACGCGGTGAAAACCCTTTCAATATTATTTGGGGAAAAAATGTGAATTAATTTAAATTAGTTTCTAATCCCATAATCAAAGTAAAAAACCGGCCCCATTTTTGTACAGGCCGGAAAAGAATTCATTTATCGTTTTATATGGTTCATAATACTCTTTCCTGCACTTTATCTAGAATTAATGCCTCCAGCAACTTAGATGCACATGGTTCTGCAGGAGTAGAATCGGGCTCAAACCCAAACTCCCTGATTCGCTTTTCCGAACTGCTTCCCATGCAAATTACTGTTGAGTTTTTTATGATTTCTTCTGCCTCTATACCATATAGACTTCCATTTTCGATAAAGGCATCCACAGAGGTACTGCTTGGAAATACGATTGTATCAAGTGAAGCTTCCATAAGCATATTTCTTACCACAGGAATAAAAGCTTCATCTAGTATAGTTTCGCTGGTCTGAAAAATATCATGTTTTCCATAACGGTCAAAATAATAGCCTCTATTTTCATCCATTTTACGGTTACCAATAATTAAAAGCCCTCTGCAATGATCCATTTCATCCGCCAGATGACCAGATATCCCCCGCTCCATTAAGACCTTTAACGACTTTTTAGACAAGCTGTAAATCGTTGCGTGCAGGTTTCTAATATCTATTTTTCTGCTAATCATCAAATCAAAAAACTCGTTGATACCCTCAGGCGAGGTGAATAAAATCCGCTCATACATAAATAATTGATTGAGGATGGTTTCATTTATCTGACTTTCTTTTTTAGCCCACTTCGGAAATTCAATGACATCTGCCCCCTGATCTTTTAACATTTCCGCTACATGGCTTTTAGCGGTACCGGTACGAGCTAATAAAATTTGCCTTCCATACAGAGGTTTTTTTTCAAACCATTTTAATTTATCCCTTAATGAAACAATATGACCTACTAAAATAACAGCAGGATTTTTAATTCCTGCCTCTTTCACTTTTTTGGCAATATTCCCCAGGGTTCCCTGCACCGTCTGCTGCCTTCCATACGTCCCCCATTGGATAAGAATGACCGGGGTTTCTTCCGGTTTTCCATGCATGATAAGATTTTCAGCAATAAAGGAGATGTTGGATACACCCATATAAAAGGCAATGGTATCGACACTAGCAACCAATCCGGCCCAATCGATATTGGGCTTCCCTTCTTTCGATTTGTCACGCCCTGTTACCACCGCAAAGGAAACACCATATTCGCGATGTGTAACAGGGATGCCTGCATATAAAGGTGCCGCAATTCCGGAGGATACTCCCGGAACAATTTCAAATGGAATTTCATTTGTTACAAGCGCTTCGGCTTCCTCGCCGACTCTGCCAAAAACTCCCGGGTCACCGCCTTTTAAGCGGACCACGCTGCATCCGTCCATTGCTTTTTGAATGAGAAAATCATTGATTAATTCCTGTTTAAGTAAATGCTGCTGCGGAAATTTCCCGCAATAAATCAACACACAATGGGAAGGGGCATACTCTAATAATCTGGGATTTATAAGCCGGTCATATAAAATAACATCTGCTTGCTGAATTGCTTTTAACCCTTTAATTGTCATCAAGCCTTCATCCCCAGGACCTGCTCCTACAAGAAACACCTTACCTTTTTTCAAGTCCCCACCCCTTTGTCTTCTTTTTAATCGCCGGTGTTCATCTGATAGTAATTGGCCAGTTCTACAATAGCACTGCCCATTCTCTCCACCTTGGGGAAAATCACCCGATTTATTCCTTCATCATATAAAGCTTGTGCGGTTACCTTACCGACTGCCAAAGCAATAACTTTATCGGAGAAAGCCCTTTTCAATACATTTTCGGCATCCTGTTTACGTGCAAATTGAATTAAATGACGTACCTGTGGAGTACTCGTAAAAACCGCTGCTTCCAGTTTTCCTTCAAGCAGCTCAGATAGAAGTCTTTCCATTACTTCCGTTTCCGGCGGATTGTGGATATACGGAAGAATTTCTTCATATTGAGCATGCTGTTCGTCCAGCCACTGGATTAGCTTAGGTGCAGGGTCGCCATGAAGCTGAAGAGCCACATTACTTTTCTCAAAAGAATAAGCTGCTAGGCTGCGCACCAGCCCCGCGGTACTTCCATCGTCATCCCGGACTTCAGGTGATAGTCCCAACTTCTTTAGCAAATTAACCGTTTTATAGCCTCGTGCTGCAATTCTTGTATTATGAAGAGTCCCAATAAACTCTTCTCCCATCCCCATTTCTAAAGCTGTATTATACAAGGTCTCCACACCTATACCAGTGGTAAAGATAATCCAATCAAACTTGCCTGCTGTAATTCGTTGTATATGGTCTTTTAATTTGGTATCTACACGCAAGGATGTACCTTGCGCAGGCCTGCTAACAGCGATACCCCCCAGATTTTCAACAATTTTGCTTATTTCTTCTATTTTTCTTGATCCAAGAAGAGCAATTCGCTTTCCCTCCAGCTTTTTCATCCAAAAAACCTCCAGCCTAATCTTCTTTTATTCTTCTATTATAAGATAGACTGTACCATTCTCAACAACTGTTTTATAAGTTTGAACACACCCTGTATCTGGAGCTTGCACTTTGCCGTCTTCCAGACAAATTTTCCAATCATGCATGGGGCAAAAAACAGAATCTCCGCTGACCAATCCCTCAGTCAGTACACCGCCTTTATGGGGACATCTATTTTCTATTGCACGGATCTTCCCATTAGATAATCTGAACACAGCAATATCAGTTCCGCCGACTTTCACCGTTTTTCCCAGTTTTTCAGGCAAATCATGCATAGAACCTATCAGAACCTTGACAACACTTTTATTTAACAATAGAAACTCCTCCAATCCTATGATTTATGATCTTACAAGACTTTCAAATAACTCATTTTTTGTTTTATTGTTATTGATAATCTCTTTCCAAGGATCTTTGTATACTGATAGCGCCTCATCCATTCGGGCATTTAATTCTTTGCGCTTCTCTTTATCATCCAGCACCGACTGGATATGCGCCAGACCTACACGGTCTACCCACGCAGAGGTGCGTTCCAAATAACTGGCCGTTTCTCTGTAATATTGAAGGTAAGCTCCTGTGATTTCCATCAATTCTTCATCTGTCTTCACTTTATAAAGCAAATCTCCCCCTCTTACATGGGTGCCTCCATTGCCGCCAACATAGATTTCCCAGCCGCCGTCTATGCCAATAAAACCGATATCCTTGAATCCTGACTCAGCACAGCTTCTAGGGCAAGCGGATACCGCCATTTTGATTTTATGGGGAGTCTGCAATCCTTCAAATTTCTTTTCCAATGCTACCCCAACACCCATTGAATCCTGGGTTCCGAAACGGCAGAATTGCTCGCCGACACAAGTTTTAACAGTGCGAAGCGATTTTCCATACGCATAGCCTGATGGCATATCCAAGTCGGACCATACTTTAGGCAAATCTTCTTTTTTCACACCGAATAAATCAATCCGTTGGCCCCCGGTTACCTTTACTAAAGGAATTTCATATTTATCAACGACATCGGCAATCTTGCGCAGGTCATTCGAATTCGTCACTCCGCCGTACATCCTTGGAACCACCGAATAGGTGCCGTCTTTTTGTATATTGGCATGCATTCTTTCATTGACATAACGAGATTCCCGTTCATCCTCATATCGGGTGGGATGAACCATTCCCAAATAATAATTTATAGCTGGTCGGCATTTGGAACAGCCTTCCTCAGTGATCCAGCCCAGGACATTCATTACTTCCTTAACATGGGTTAACCCTTTTGATCGTATTTCTTCAACTACTTCTTCCCTCGATAATGAAATACAGCTGCAGATCGCTTCCTTTTGGATGCTTCGATCAAAATCCGCTCCAAGCGTATGCTGAAGCAAATCAGCTACCAGCGGTTTACAGCCTCCGCAGGAACGGGAAGCGCTTGTACAGGCTTTAATTTGATCCACTGTTGTGCATCCTTCAGCTTGAATGGCATCAATGATCGTCCCTATGGAAACACCATTGCATCCGCACACTATTTCTTCGCTGCTCATTTCGGCGACCAGGCTATCTCCCGGATCCTGGCCAACCGGCTGTAATAGGGAGACCTTTGCAGTTTCAGAGATATCGGCCTGCTTTTTAATCAGGGAGAAAAGACGATTTCCTTCCTGGCTGTCTCCAAAAAGAACCGCTCCTACGATCTGATTTCCACGAAAGACAATTTTCTTATAGACACCTTCATGGTCATCAAATATTTTTAAGGCTTTTTTCTCTTTATCTTCTAAAAAATCTCCTGCAGAGAATACTTCCACACCTGACACTTTTAGCTGGGTTGAAAGTACAGAACCTTTATATGGGTCTGTCTTCATACGACAAATATGTTTGGCCAGCACTTTCCCCTGTTCATATAAAGGGGCGACCAGACCATATGGAATACCATTATGCTCAGCACATTCTCCGACTGAATATATATGGGGAATACTTGTTTCAAGAAAATCATTTACCACAATGCCGCGATTCACATGTAAACCGCTTTCCTGCGCAAGTTTAATATTCGGACGGATTCCAACAGCCATTACAACCAAATCAGCTTCCAGCACAGTACCGTCACTGAAGGTCAATCCTTCTACACGTTCATTTCCGATAATGGCCTGTGTTTGTTTTTCAAGTAAAAAGTTCATACCCTGTTTTTTAAGTTCTTTTTGCAATAGCTTTCCTGCAGTTTCGTCCAGCTGCCTTTCCATTAAATAAGGGGAGATATGAATCACAGATACTTCCATGCCTAAGTTTAATAAGCCTCTTGCTGCCTCCAAACCAAGCAATCCCCCGCCAATGACAGCCGCCTTTTTATATTTTTTCGAAGCCTGCAGCATTTTATCGGTATCCTCCAGGTCCCGAAAAGCTGTAACCCCCTTCTTTTCAGCTCCCGGTATTGGAAGGATGAATGGTACTGACCCCGTTGCCAGGATGAGCTCATCATATGGCTCAATTCTTCCTTTATCTGAGATGACAACCTTCCTTCCAGGATCTGCCTTCACCACCGTTTCACCTGTATATAATCTAATATTGTTGGCCTCATACCAGTCCCAATCATTCAAGGTAATATCCTTTACTTCTGTATCCCCCTGTAAAACTTTTGATAATAGAATGCGATTATAATTGGGATGGGGCTCACTTCCAAATATCGTAATCTCAAACTTCTCCGGAGCGATCTTTAAAATTTCCTCCACTGCCCTGACACCAGCCATTCCATTCCCAACAAGGACCAATTTCTTCTTATCCATTTTTAAAAACAGCCTCCCCGATCATTTGAATTTATTAGAATAAAGTATCTCTTATTAAACTTATAGGTTTCCTAAGTGACTTACTTTCACCGCAGTAACTTTAAATCCTGGCATACGGCAAACAGGATCGAGCTGGTCCGATACCAGGAGATTAACATTTTGATTTTCAGCCCAATGAAAAGGGACAAAAATGGTATCCTGCCTTATATCTTCTGTCCATTGGCTCCTAACAATAATGCTGCCTCTTTTTGATTTAATCTTCATCAATGACTTATTCTGAATCCCGTACTTCTTAGCGGTTTCCGGATGAATTTCAGCAAAAGACTCAAAGTTTCTTGCCGCTAGTGATGGGCTTTTTCTTGTCTGGACTCCGGTTAAATAATGGGCAATCACTCTTCCTGTCGTAAGGAACAGCGGATATTCCCCGTCAGTTGCCTCTTTTGCTATTTCAGATGTATTGGATACAGGTATCATCACAGCTTTTCCGTCTTCGTGGGCAAAGGAATGTTCAAAAAGCCTTTCAGTTCCTTTATGGCCAGGATCCGGGCAAGGCCATAGAATTCCTTCCCCCTTTTTAAGACGCTCATAATTAATTCCATAATAATCGGCAGTACCACCCCTGCTGGCTTCTCTTAGTTCATTGAATATTTCTTCTGGTCCGGAAAAAGAAAAATACTCTTCCTTCCCTAGCATTCTGGAAATCTCACAAATGATTTGCCAATCATGTTTTACTTCTCCAGGACACGGCTTGCTTGCCGGGCGAAGCAGCACTCTTCCTTCCAGATTCGTCATCGTTCCCTCGTTTTCCAAATAAGAAGTTACCGGCAGGATCAAATCGGCAAGCATTGCTGTTTCTGAAATAAACATATCGGCAGCAACAAGAAAATCTAGTTTTTTCAGGGCTTTTTTCACAAAGTCTGCATTCGGGTTAGAGACAATGGGATTTGAGCCCATTAATAGCATTCCTTTTATCTCACCATCCTCGATTTTATTCATCATTTCATAAGCAGAGACGCCTTTGCCTGGCAATTCACTTTCGTGTATATTCCAAACACGTGCGATATAATGGCGATGATCGTGATTTTCAATGGAACGGTAACCGGGGAGCTGATCAGCTTTAAGGCCATGCTCCCGTCCACCCTGTCCGTTTCCCTGTCCTGTGATTGCCCCATAGCCGCATCCAGGCTTACCAATCTTCCCTGTTATTAAAAGAATATTTAAAAAATTCCGGACGGTGTGGTATCCATCTGTTTGCTGTTCAACGCCCCTTGCTGTAAAAACCATGCCGGTTGCTGCTTTCCCAAATATAATAGCTGTTTTCCTAATTTGACTGGCAGTTACCCCAGTCAATTCTTCAACTTCTTCTAACGTAAGGGTGTCTACATAGGCCTTAATTTCTTCAAATCCTTTTGTCCTCGCCTCTATAAACGGAAGATCAATCTCTTTTTCTTCTATCAGGACCTTCAAAATCCCGTTTGCCAAGGCTGCATCACTGCCCGGCTTCGGTTTTAAGTGCAGGTCTGCCATTTTAGTTGTGGCAGTCTCCCGCGGATCAATGGTGATAATAAAAGCGCCGTTCTCCTTCGCTTTCTCAAAATAAGGAAGAAGTGTTGGCTGGCATTCAGCAATATTGGTTCCCGCCAGAATGATACATTCAGCCAGCGGAATATCATTTAATCCATTCGTCATTCCCCGGTCCAGCCCGAAAGCATGAATGGCAGCAGATGCAGCTGAAGACATGCAGAACCGCCCGTTATAATCAATATATTTCGTCCTTAATGCCACTCTCGCAAATTTGCCCAGAAGGTAAGCTGTTTCATTGGTTAAAGAGCCTCCGCCATACACGGACAAAGCATTTAATCCATGCTCAGATTGAATTTCTTGGAACTTTTCCTTAATCATCCCCATGGCTTTCTCCCATGACACCTGTTCAAATTTCCCGTCCACTTTCTGAAGCGGATATTTGAGGCGTTCAGGATGCAGAGCATGCTGATGGGCATTCATCCCTTTTATGCATAAACGTCCATGTGATGCAGGATTTGCTTTTCCAATAACCCGATATTGCTTCCTCGTTACAATAGACTGTTCAATTACCTGTTTTTTGCATTGCATACTGCAGAAAGGACATTGTGTCTCATAAATTTTCTCAGATTGACCTTTCTGCTGCTTAGTTCGGAAATATTTTAATAACAGTTCTGTCATAGCTCATTCCTTTCCGCCTTTCATATGTTCATTTTTTTCTTTACAAACTAAAAAACGGGTAACTTTTGGCGGCAATTATATGAATCTTCTGCAAGGCGCTGGATTAAGAGTTTTCTTAGCTCCAAATCAAACACCACTTCCCGCAGGTGTATAAGCCCAATCCTTTCTGTCCATTCCGAAACACTCTCCAAATATTTGGCGGATTCCCTGAAATATTGAACCAATGTGCAAATCACCTCTTCCGCTTCCTTCTCAGTTGAAGCAATAGCCAAAAGCTCTCCAGCTTTTAATTGGATTCCTGCATTTCCGCCGATATAGATTTCCCAGCACTGTCTAAGTTTGATGACTCCAATATCCTTAACACCAAAGCCTCCCCTGCCATGGATGCAAGAAGCGATTCCAATTTCCAGCCGGTGCGGAGATGCTAGATATTCCGTTTTTTTCTGAAGCTGGAGAGCCAGTTTCTTTGAAATACCATTTTCACAGCTACAGCCTTTGAAACCGGTAAGCAAGGTGATGCTGACTGAATTATTGTCATGTATAGGGATTAATTTCATGTTTAAGGACTGCCAAATTTTCTGCAAATCTTCCTCTTGGATTCCTTTTAGCATGATTCGTCCGTCATTGCTGATGACTATTTCCGGAATACTGTATTGTTCAGCTACGGCTGCTATTCTTTGCAATTGATTGCTGTTCGTTTCTCCCAAATATATTTGCGGTTTGATTGTATAGGTGCCGTTTGCCTCCCTAACTGCGTTGTGTGTTTCACCAACGAAGACAGATTGACCATCTCCCTCATAATCGGGAACTGTCATTCGCAGGATATAATGCAAAGCAGGCACACAGATGGGGCAGCCATTTTCTTTGCGCCAGCCAAGATCTGTAAATATCCCTTCCACACTTTGCAATCCGCGAAGCTGGATCTCCTCTACAACCTCTTCTTCTGATAGATCCGTACACGCACATAATGTTTCAGGTTCAATATCTTCATGGAAATCATCGCTTTTTATATAGTACAGAAGCTCTTCGACCAGCGGCCTGCATCCTCCGCATGCCCCAGAAGCCTTTGTACATTCTTTCACTTCTTCTGCTGTCTTCAGCCCTCTTGTTAATACAGCTTCTGCAATCGCCTTTTTTGTGACACCATTACAGTTGCAAACGATACCGGTTTGAGCCATTGAACTTATGCTGCATTCCTTTTTAGAAGAATTCAAAAGAAGCAGCTTTTCTTCATCGGAAAAGTCTTTCTTCTTCTCCATCATGTCCAATAACCTTACATGGTCTTTTATGTCACCCATTAATAAAAATCCAGCCATTTTGTTATGCTTAAACACTATTTTTTTATACGTTTGTTCATCTTCGTCATATAAAGTCAGAGCTTTTTTATAGCCTTTTTCAAAAAGCTCCCCTGCAGAAAATACATCCGTTCCGGATATCTTCAGCTTCGAAGATAAAATAGAACCTTTATATTCCTCAGTAAACTTTCCGCAGATATGTTTCGCCAGTACCTTTCCCTGCTCATACAGCGGCTTTACAAGTCCGTATACAATCCCTCTATGTTCAGCACATTCACCTACAGCATAAATATCAGGGATACTCGTTTGCATAAAATCATTGACTAATATTCCCCTATTCGTTTTTATTCCACAATCATGTGCAAGCTTAATATTAGGCCTGACACCAGCTGCTATAATCACCAGATCAGCGGGAAGTTCTGTTCCATCTATAAAAATAACCCTTTCAACACGGCCGCTTCCTTCAAAGGATTGCGTTTCCTTCTCCAATAAGAATTTTATGCCCTGTTTCTCAAACGATCTTTGCAAAAGATTTGCTGCTTTAGAGTCCAGCTGTTTATTCATGATTCTTGCTGCATTATGGATAACATGGACATCCATTCCTAAATGGATAAGGCCTTGAGCAGCCTCCAATCCCAGTAAGCCTCCCCCAATTACAACGGCATTTTTACCTTTTTTTGATGAATGAATGATTTGCCTGCAATCTTCTATAGTACGGAATGTCATTACTCCTTCTTTGCTGCAGCCGGGGAGCGGCGGGACATAAGGAGTCGAGCCAGTAGCCAGTATAAGCTTGTCATAGGAAACTTTCCGATTTTTATTTGTAGTAAGTACCTTTTGCGCAGTGTTTAACTTCATAACTGTTTCATTGTTGAATAATTCGATTTGCCTTTTCACATACCAATCAGATTTATGGATTGTCAGATTTTCAATGGAAGACTTCCCTTGCAGGATAGAAGACAATAAGATGCGATTGTAATTTAGATGCTTTTCACTTCCGAAAACCGAAATGGAAAACCGGTTGGGATCCTGATGGAGGATTTCCTCTACACAGCGAATTCCTGCCATTCCGTTTCCAATAAGGACTAGTTTTTCTTTAGCCATAGTAACCCTCCAACAACTTGATTCCCACCTTTCTATATTTTTCTTTTTGTTATGTTAGATATTATCACATGAAATTTATAATTAACATAACTTTTTGATTATTTTCATCATTACAAAACTTTTGCCCCATCTTTCATATTTACTTTTTATGCTCCGTTTTTACCTATTCTCTATTGATATGTAAGCGTTTAATCCCGCTGCCAGCAATGGATATAGATGGAAATAGGGATTTTGAATTATGTAAGAAAACCTTACATAACTATTACATAAATATTTAAAGTATGCGATGATGTTAAAATATTCAGACTTTTTAAGGAGGATTTTTAATGAACGTTACAGATGTTTTCAAATTTAAAGATGAGCGAATGAAAGTATTGCACTATACATGGCTCGCATTTTTTATTTCATTTTTCACCTGGTACAACATGGCTCCTTTAGCTACCACCATGCTGGAGGAAATGAAATGGCTAACTGTACAACATATTGCTGCACTAGGTATTCTGAATGTCGCCTTAACGATTCCAGCCAGAATCATCATTGGGAACCTGCTGGATCGGTATGGCCCACGACTGGTTTATTCTTCTCTTTTGATTGTCATGTCCATTCCAACATTAATTTTCGCATTTGCAGATAATTGGCTCCAGCTGATGATATCCCGCTTAGTCCTCGGCAGTATAGGTGCAAGCTTTGTCATTGGCATCCGAATGGTTTCTGAGTGGTTCCCCCCAAAAGATGTCGGCTTTGCAGAAGGAATATATGGGGGCTGGGGGAATTTTGGATCTGCAGCGGCAGCCATGATCCTGCCGGTTATCGGCTTAAACCTTTTGGGAGGCGAAGACGGATGGAGATACGCATTAGCCTTAACAGGACTTATTTGTTTTGCTTATGGAGTATTCTACTATTGGGCTGTAAAGGATACCCCTGAAGGAAAATCCCTCGTTAAACCGAAAAGATCAGGGGCCATGGAGGTTAGCACATGGGGAGATATGTTTCGTCTAATCGTATGGTCCATCCCGCTTAGCGGCGCTCTAGCCGTCAGTGCCTGGAGAATTGAAAATCTGGGCTTTATGTCGGAGAGTGCTTTATATATTGTCTGGAGCCTGATTGGACTGGTATTTCTTATACAGGTTTATAAGATATTGGAAGTGAATATTCCTATATTAAAAGCGGGAGTTCCCGAGGAAGATCAATATAAATTTAAAAACGTGGCTGCGTTGAACAGTACATACTTTGCGAACTTCGGCGCAGAGCTTGCGATTGTATCCATGCTGCCCATGTTCTTTCAGCTGACATTCTCCCTGACACCTTCGACAGCCGGATTGATTGCAGCTTCTTTCGCTTTTATTAATCTTATTGCCCGTCCACTCGGCGGCATGCTCTCGGATCGGATGGGAAACAGAAAGAGAGTCATGCTCGTTTATATGCTTGGTATTTCGGCCGGCCTCTTAGGTATGGGGTTTATCGATTCCAATTGGCCATTATTCGCTGCTGTTATGATGACGATTCTGACTTCCATGTTCATACAAGGAGCTGAAGGGGCAACCTTCGCCGTCATCCCCATGATAAAAAAACGGATAACAGGGCAAATAGCCGGAATGGCAGGAGCTTATGGAAATGTCGGGGCAACGATCTATTTAATCCTGTATACTTTCGTTTCACCACAAACTTTCTTTTTTATCCTGGCAGCCGGGGCGCTGATCAGCTTTGCCATTTGCTTTTTCTGGCTGGAAGAGCCTAAAAACTCCTTTAGCTCGGAATATTATTTATCTGAACAGGATCGTCAAACTAACGAGGCCCCACGGGTTAAAGAAAGCATAAGGGAACGAAAGGCATTATAAGACCAACATCCCTAATACCAAAACAGCAAAAAGGCTGCCTGGATTTACCCAGGCAGCCTTTTTTATTTATTTATTAGATTGTTCTTCTACTGTTTTTTCACTTTCCACTTCTGTATTTGCACCTTCGGATTTTTCAGGTTTATAGTCATATTCCGAACGGTCTACCGGTTCAAAATTCTCAGGTGTGTAGAAACGAAGCAGGTCGCCATTTACTACTTTATCAGAAAGCGCCAGTTTTTGCTCAGCACTTTCCTGAAGCTTTTTCGCTTCTTCCAAACGTTCTTCTTCAAGCAGTTCGCCTGTCTTTGAATCATAGAACTTGCCGTCAACAGAAGAGATTGTCGGGCTCATAAAGTCACCGTTTCTGAACGGTACAAGATCATCGTGCTGTTCTGATAATAAATCTGTACCAAACTGCAGATAATCTTTAGTATCGATACCCAGCAAGTGCATTAGAGTTGGCATTAAATCAATCTGACCGCCAAATTCATGGTTTACTCCGCCTTCCATGCCAGGTACACGAATAAATAATGGAACACGCTGAAGTCCAGCACTATCAAACGGCGTAATTTCTTTGCCGAGAACTTCTTCCATTGCTTTGTTATGGTTTTTGGAAATACCATAATGGTCACCGTACATCACGATAATGGAGTTGTCGTACAGGCCGGATGCTTTAAGCTGCTCAAAGAACTCTTTAAGTGCTTCGTCAGCATAACGGGCTGTCTGGAAGTAATTATCCACCGATTTATCGCCAGTTGTATGCGGCTCAATCGTCGCCTTCTCCTGATCCATATGGTACGGATAGTGATGCGATACAGTAATAAATTTTGAGTAAAATGGCTGTGGAAGTGATTCCAAATATGGCATGGATTGCTCAAAGAATGGTTTATCCATTAATCCATAGTCAGCCATGTCCTCTGGCTTTAGATCATAATAGTTTGCATCAAAGAAATTGTCATAGCCAAATGATTTATAAATCTCATTACGGTTCCAGAAGCTTCCGGAGTTACCGTGGAATACGGCAGATGAATAGCCTTTATCCTTCAAGATCGCCGGAGCAGCATGGTATGTGTTCATACCTTTCGTTGTGAATGCAGAGCCCTGTGGCAATCCGTATAAAGAGTTTTCCAAGATAAACTCGGCATCTGCTGTTTTACCTTGCGCAGTCTGATGGAAGAAATTATCAAAATACATTGTGTTTTCTTCACGTGTTAATGAGTTTAAGAATGGCGTTACTTCTTCACCATGCAACTCATAGTTCATAAGGAACGTCTGAATAGATTCAAGATGAAGATAAATCACATTCATACCCTCTGCTGCACCAAAGTACTTCGGGTTCGGTTCTGCGTAATTCGATTTTGTAAAGTTTATGACTTCTGTTGTATCACTGCTATCCGCCATAACACGCTGAGCGGATGCTTTCGTACTTTGTACCGCATCATAGATCGTATAGTTGTACATACCCAGATACTTAACGATATAGTTGCGGTCAAATCCTCTAGTTAATAGTTCAGGACGGTCTGTTTCAGCAATGCCCAGGTTTGCAAAGGAAACAGCCAGTGAGGCATAAATCAATGCTGCCACTCTGCGGCGGGACATATCCTTTGTTTCAACTTTTACGACTTTAAAAACAAGCAATCCTATCAGCACTAAAACATCAATAAAGAAAAGGAAGTCATAGGAATTCAAAAGAGAGCTTACACTGCTGCTTACATCACCAAAGTTTTGGGTTTGGGTTAATGTAGGCAGCGTAATAAAGTCGTTAAAGAAACGATAGTACACCACGTTCGCAAATAGTAGGAAAGATAAAATGAAATAAATAACCATTAAGGCTATATACTTCTTTCTTCCCTTAAAGAAAAATGCAAGTCCTAAAAATAGCAGTGAAGACCCAAGCGGATTAATAAATAAAAGGATCTGCTGCAATGTACTTTCAATACCTAAATTAAATTGTGTCATTTGAGTTATATACGTTTTCATCCAAAGCAGAAATACTGCCAAAAAGAAAAAGCCAATATATTTATTAAAAATACCATGACTCTTTTGAAGTAAAGTATTCAAAATCATACACCTACCTTCTAGCACATTATTCTAACATAATTCACTATCAATTTTAAAATCATATGTTGGCAATCAATCTAGTAATTAGTATAACTGTTAAATATTAAAAAACTATGAACAAACTAAGAAATAACTTAAAGTACTGTGCAAGAATATAACTATACTCCGTTTTTGCAAAAAGTCAAGCATGTCCGGATAAAACAGCTATTCCCGCCTATAAGAACAGTACTTTAGGCTCTGAACCCGAAGTGCTTTTAAGTGATCTTTCTATGAAATGATAGAACCATCTAATTACTTAACAGAAAATAAACTCACGTATATATAGACGATTGAAAAGCTATTTAGTTTCATTTTTTATGTAAAAACTTATTAAAATATAATTTTTGAACCAAAGAGAAAAAACAGACAACAGCCCATTTATATGATAGGCAATAAAAAAATATACCTTGATGCGGAAATTTAACATGGCGGTAAAACATAATTTACATCACTAAATGGACAATCTGGCTGACAATAATCATTTAACGATGCTGCTCTCGGCAAAATCCTGCGCTAAACAATACTCAGAAATAAAGGTTACTTGCTACTGCTGCCATAATCTAAATAGCTTCAGTCATGACCTATGAACAATTCCTCTTGGAGAATACTTTTAAACCCCATCAGCTTAAAAATATAAAAGTGAGGGGTTTTTTGGTTTGAAAGAGAAGTGGTTTTAACATAACACATATAGAACGTATTTAAATATGAATTATGAATAAAGAAGAGTATTTTAAAAAAATACAAACCAAAAACCGCACAAAATTTTTTAGTGCGGTTTTTGACTACAATATTTATTATGTTTTATTTTTGCACCAGTGTTGGAGACCGTTTACCAAACCGATTTAAAATCCCCGGTCTTCTCAGAATTGCTTGCTGTTAGGATTTCTATGTTTTTGGTTACTTTCGTTGTATAAGTGAAATCGCCATAACAATATGGGTAGCGGAAGTTATTTTTATCACCGCCGCAGTTATAAACCTGGGGGTTCTTTTCTGCCTGTACAAGAGAGAACTTCTTGGCTATCTCCTCACTATGCTTCCCGCCTTGCTTAGCTACGAAGTCAATATAGCCAATCCCCATATTATAAGCCTGGATAACGGTAGGGAAATCTACATTTTTCTGGTTGCCATAATTAAAAGCTCTCTGAAAATGTTTTACTCCCTGTTTAATGCTCTTTTCCGGATCGCTGATGGAGTTGGGGGGCAAACCTGCAGATTCAGAGGCCTGCATGGGATCTCCGCCCTTTCCTTTGCTTTCCTGCTGCATAATAGCCGCAAGCACCAACGTATATTCTTCAAGATTTACCTCTTCCAATTCCCTTCGAAGAACCGGCGTGTATTTG
Organism: Bacillus sp. ISL-47; assembly: GCF_018613175.1. NCBI lineage: Bacteria > Bacillati > Bacillota > Bacilli > Caryophanales > Bacillaceae > Bacillus > Bacillus sp. ISL-47. The sequence goes on from NZ_JAGGQS010000058.1 coordinate 35,052, forward strand.
TGCACATCTTCAGCTACAGGATTTGGCAGGAACTTCACCGCTTTTTCCTCTACGTTGAGCTTTAGAAATTGGTCAATTAGGACAAAGGAAAAAATAATCGTAAATAATAATAAAGCTATATTTGAACTGCGTTTTACTCTTTTTTTGCTTTTTTTACGCTTCATTGCTGTTCTCCCGGTTTTTCTATTAGTTCAGTTTTTTCTATTATACTAATTTAGGAGAATAACGGCAAAGCATTATAATTTTAATAGAAAAGTCTCTCTGTTATTATTCCCTTTTTCAAACTGGCAAAATATTTATCGGTCAGATTACATAGTTTATCAGTCAAATCTTTAATATATCGGTTAGTTTTCCGATATATCGGTCAGTTTTTAATTTTATCGGTCAGTTCGCTTCGGACCAGCTTGTCACTAATTTCACTTGGAAAATAATAAAAACGGAGGCAATTCAGCCCCCGCTCTAATCTATTTTTTTCTTTTAACAACCACTCCTGCTTGTTCCTCCAGCGTCTGAATGACAGAAGACATATCCTGATCACTAAGTCCCTTGTCCGCAGCGTTTTGAAAAGCCTTTTCTGCCATTTGCCCTGTATATTGCATCAGCCCTGTTTCCTCCAAAAGCCTGTTGGCCAGGCGGACATCTTTATGGACATATTTCACTGCCCCGCCAGGTTCGAAATTTCTATCAAATACGTACTGTTCCATATGTCTCCGCAAAATCCTGCTATCTCCATAGCTAACCTTTAAAATGTTAAAGAGCTGTTCGGAATCTAAACCATACGCTGCTCCGGCTACCATTGCCTCTGATGCTGCCAGAGAATGGACTGCAACAAGATACTGATTGATGAGTTTGGCAATGCTGCCTGAACCAGAAGGACCAAGATATTCAACGGTTTCACCCAGCACCGTCAGGATATGGTTTATTTTTTCGAAAGCCGCTTTCTCTCCTCCGACCATTATCGTTAAAGTGCCGTTTTCCGCACCTTCTGGCCCACCGCTTACAGGAGAATCAAGATAACGGATCTCTTTCACATTTGCCTGCTCATATATTTCTTTACTTGTACCCTCTCCTACTGATGTCAAGTCAATGCAGACAGTTCCAGGGCGGGCATATTCGATAATGCCCTCATTTCCTGTATAAACCTCCAAAACATCCCCTGGCATGGATAAGCAAGTGCAAATCACGTCACATTGGCGGGCAAGCGAGCTGATGGAATCAGCATGATCAGCTCCCTGATCCAGTAGCGCCTTAGCCTTTTCAATCGTCCGATTATATACATACACCTGATAGCCGTTATTAAGCATGCGTTTAACCATCCGTGAGCCCATTACTCCGGTTCCAATAAAACCAATTTTCATGCTATATCCTCCCTACTCTAATTCCTTTAGCCACTCAAAGCTTTCCTCGCTTCTGCCTTGCGGGTTATACTCAAGGCCAATATAGCCTTTATAGGAATCTTTCAAATGCTGAAGTATATTCTTATAATTCATTTCTCCTGTACCTGGCTCATGCCTTCCCGGGTGATCTGCAATCTGTACATGCTCCACAAGATTAGAATATTTTTGATAGATTGAAAGCGGGTTTCCATGGATTCTTTCAATATGGTAAAAATCAAACTGAAGCTTCACATTTGGCAAATCAACAATTTTCAATATCTCCACAGCCTGTTCTAGATCATTTAAGAAATAGCCAGGCATATCGAAAGGGTTGATAGGTTCTATTAATAGAGAGATTCCATATGCCGCCATTTTTGAACCAGCATACAAAAGATTATCAATATATACTTGGTTTGCTTCTTCTTGATCGCTTTCAGAAACGATTCCAGCCATACAATGGATGTTTGTAACCTTTAAGGCATTTGCATAACGGATTGCTTCATCTACTGATCTCCTAAACTCTTCAATACGGCGGGGGTTAGCAGCTATGCCACGATCTCCTTTTTCCCAATTACCTGGCAGCAAATTAATCAAAAGCAATGATAACCGATTCTGCTCGAGCTCCCTCTGAATTTCTTCTATTGTACAGTCATACGGAAATTGGCACTCAACATATGAAAAACCATTTTCCCTGGCTTTTTTTAACCGCTCCAAAAAAGGAAATTCTGTAAAAACGGTTGAAATATTAACGGCGAATTTTTCCATCATAACCTCCATTAATTAAAAAGGAAATTTTTGATCTTCCTCCAGATTTAAGATAAATGCTTTAACCAAATCTTTTGTGGCTTCAAGGTCCGCATAATCAATAACCTCAACGGGCGAATGGGCATAACGGGAAGGGATTGAGAGAACACCTGTTGGAATTCCCTTATTGGCGTAAGCCACTGCACCGCCATCTGTTCCAATTCCCGGGAAGACTTCAAGCTGATAAGGTATTTTGCTTTCCTTTGCCTGCTTTATCAGTAAATCTTTCATCGTTTTATGTACAATCAAACTGAAATCCATCACTTTAATGCCTGTTCCTCTGCCCAGACCGAGACTGCCATCCATAGTTTCTTCTGGTGTATCACTGACCGCAGTCGTATCAATAGCAATAGCGGCATCGGCTTTTAAATGTTCTGCCGCTGTTTTAGCTCCTCTTAAACCGACCTCCTCCTGAACTGCGAAAAGGAAAATCAATTCGCCGGCAAAAGATGCATCTTTTATTTCTTCAAGTGCTTGTACCAGCACAGCGCACCCAGCCCGATCATCCAGTGCCTTCGATCGAATCTTTCTGCTCTTTTCAGGGCCAAAAACCTGGAACCCGGTACCCCAGGTAACAGGTGTTCCAACTTCAATACCCATTTCCGCCGCCTCTTCTTTTGAAGAAGCACCAATATCAATATACATTTGAGAATGCTTTCTCACTTTATTTGGGTCATCAAATTTTACATAATGCGCAGACATTGTTCCGATCACACCATGCACATCACCTTCTGTCCCTATCACTTTCACCGGCTGAGCAAGAAGAATGCGGTCATCGTTTCCGCCTAATTTTTCAAAACGCAGCAGGCCGTTTTCTTCTATCTTTTTAACCATAAAGCCGATTTCATCCACATGAGCCGTTAGTAAAATAACCGGTCCAGGCTTCTCACCTTTCTTCCTTGCTATCACATTCCCGATTGGGTCAATCATGACGGAGTCCGTTTTATCCTCCAGATACTCCTTTAAATAGTAGGATACGGCATGTTCATAACCGCACGGACCCGATAAGCTGGTAAGTTTTCTTAGTAAATCTATCATTTTTTTAGCTCCTTTACACGATCTTAGTTGTCAATTTGCCGTTCATTTTCGAGTTCAAACCCATTCACAAAATACTCTATTGTCTCAAGCTCCTTCTCATTCAGTTCACGATTTATAGACGTTTTATAGGCCTTTCTAATTTTTTCTGAATGCCCTTCTAATTGCTCGGTTAGTTGGGCAGCCTTTCTAAGCAAATTGGCTTCTTGGAGGTATTCATTCCTCGAAAGGGCCTTCCAGTGGGATAGTATATATGTATCTGCATCAAATCGATCTAGCGAATCCAATAATTGAAGCATACGCTTTGACGTGTAGTTCCATTTGCTAGAATAAAGGTTTGCGTATATGGCATCTCCCAAAAATAAAATTTTTTCTTCCTTAATATATATAACCACAGAATCTGCAGAATGGTCCCCTCCAACATGCTGCACTTGACATGTAATTCCGCCTAGATTGATTTTCAGCTGTTTTTCGAATGTCACCTCGGGCAGTTTGATTCTAATATTTCTTTCTATACCAAACTCTTTCTTTATCGCGCTGGCGCAAAATTCAATCTCAACTCCCATCAGCACTCGGTCATCTAATGCTTCATCTGTCCACTCAAACGGAATAAGCTTTTTCATTTCAGCTTTTGTTTGACTTGAAGAAACAGAGACCATATCCAAAGCTGGTAAGCCAAAAATATGATCCCAATGCCAATGTGTCAGCACAACCATACTTGGTGCCGGAATATCATGCCTCGCAAGCTCGCTTAAAAAGTAAGCTGCATGCTCCTCGGAATTACCCGCATCAATCATCAAAGTTCGATTCTCGCCGACAACTGCACCCAAAATAGGCCTATCTGTCTCAGAAACAGGGGTCTGATACCAAAATCGATCACTGATTTTTTCTAAAGTTTGCATAAAATCTCCCCCTATTATTGCTTTCTTACATTAATTCGGTAAAAATATCTGGACACCTTTTTCTATTTTAAAAAAATAGACTGTTTTCGAAACTATGTTGCTTTTTTAACAAACATTGGGGGGAGTTTGATTTCCGTTTTTAGAAACGCTGTTTTCGCAAAGTTTGTTGCTTTCGAACCAAGTTTAATCACTGAGTTGATTGGAGCGGAAGGCGCGAGACTCCTACGGGAGTAGCGTTCCAAGGGAGACCCCGCAGACGCAGAGCGTCGAGGAGGCTCCCGGTAGCCCCGTGGAAAGCGAGTGCCTGCAGCGGAAATCAACGGGTAAAGTTCTTAAGAAAAAACAACAATCTATACGAAAAGAGCCTTTAGAAAAGAGGCAAAAAATAAAAAGCTGCCCATATTACTGAGCAGCCCATTAAAAGAATTTAAAGCTATTTAATTTCAACAACCATTTCAATTTCTACCGGGGCTCCTCCTGGGAGAGAAGCCATTCCTACTGCTTTGCGTGCATGTCCATTTTCTTTACCGAAAATTTCGTGAAGCAGATTTGATGCGGCATTTATAACGGCTGGATGGTCTTTAAAGTCACTAGTTGCAGCAACGTATCCATCCATTTTGACTACTCTTTTGACTTTGTTTAAATCTCCAATAATTCCTTTAAGGGCTGCCAGTGAATTTAGCGTACAGATTCTTGCTGCCTCCTGAGCTTCCTCGATACTGATGTCTGCTCCAACAGTCCCAGTGTACTTCTGGCCACCATTTACTCTTGGCGTTTGACCGGATAGGAAGACCATATTTCCTGAGATAACCCCCGGTTCAAACGGCATCTTGACATCAACTAGAACAGGAAGCTGGATATTTAACTCTTCCAATCTTTCTTCAATGCCCTTTTTCAATCCTTCCATTGCTAAGCCTCCTGGGAAACACTTTGTTTTAATGAAGAATAAAGCTTTTTCGTGAACTTGAAAGAGCGGTGAGTATAATAAACTTTGGCAAAAGCATGATTTTCACAAAGCGAGCATTTGATTTGGTACGGAGCTTTTCGAATATGAGGCGTTTTCAATAATTGTATAACTTCTTTTAGATGACTATTGCAAACCCACATTATTTCACCCTCTTTTGGTATTCTTTTAAACTCTTCAATCTGTAATAGGCAAGTTTAGATACGTCTATTACAGATTGAAATGTGCCGGCATATCAATTGCTTGCAGATACAGTCGGCTTTAATTTATCCGGCTTTCTTTTTTTCACCTGGCTGGTTACTTCCTCGTCCCAGGAGATGGCGATATCACCGTTTGTGACAAATGTCTGGCATCCTAAACGATAGCCTTTCTCCAGCCACTCTTCCCCCAATTTTCTTCTTTCCTGAATTTTGACATTATCCAGGTATTGGGATCCTTCTTCTGCTTTAAAGACACATGTTCCGCAAATTCCGCCGCCACAGCGATTTGGAAGTTCTCCATCATAACGAAGCGACATTCTTAATATATTTGAATCCTCAGGCACCTCTAATTTCTTATTGCTGTTTACAAAATAGATGTTTGGCATGATCGATTTCCTCCTTGTTCTTCTCTTCTTGGTATACAATATACCATATAAATAATATTCAGACAATATAAAACTTTTAAAAAATTAAAGTTTTTCTTTAGGCTGTTTTCCCTAGCTTTGTAGTTTTTTAACTTTTGGCAACAGAGGGGTGATTACCACTACAGAATGCTCGAACCATACGTTCCAATCAACCACTTTTATTTCTCACTGATCCTTTTCTCAATTCCTTTAAAGAAACAACTTTTAAACAAGTGCCTTTCTTTATGCATTTTTTTACTGTTCTACTTGCATCTGAAAATATGGAAAACAGGCTGCTCCAGGATAGCCGCCTGCTTAAGTCTAGTTATTAAACTTCTTTTTAATGCCTTCCATATAGGCTATATAGGCTTTCTTTGAATTCTCAATATGAATCCTCATCAGGTACTCAGCTATTTCAGTATCTTTGTCACGCAGTGCCTTCATGATATCGATATGTTCTTTTAGTGAATCCTTCCTTCTGCCTGGTGTTTCATAACCCATATTGGCAGCCATATGAATAAAATCGATAAGGCCGGAAAGAATTTCGTATAATTTAGGGCTTTTGGATGCTTTATTAATTAGCCTATTCATTTGGATATGCTCAGAATTAAAGTTTTCTTCAGCCTGTTCATTAAGTTCCATCAGTTCTTGAATTTTCCGGTCCAATTCTTTTTGTGTTTCCCTATCCATTCTTTGGGCTGCCAATTTTACAGCAAGGACTTCCAGGGAAGAGAGAATCGTAAATACCTCCAATACTTCATCTTCTGAAATATTGGAAATAACAACTCCTTTTCTTGGGACGGTTTTTACAAAGCCTTGTGATTCAAGCCGGAATAAAGCCTCACGAATTGGGGTGCGGCTTATATTCAGCTTGGCAGCCAGTTCTCTCTCAACTAGACGGTCGCCAGCCTGGTACTCCCCTTCTAAAATTAACTTTTTTAAGTACAGATAAGCATGTTCGCGTATTGATATTAGCTGATTTTCCTCCCATGTTTTTTCCATTTTTCCACCTGCTATTATTTTTTTATAGTCCGATAGAGATTAAGATAAGAAAATACCTCCATAAAACAATGCGCCAAAAATGACGAGAGAAGGATGTACCTTGAACTTGATTAATGTTAAATAGCTGACTGCTGCAAGCAGCACAAGATGAAGGACGCCGCTGTTTTCAAACGCTGTTAAAAAGAATTGGTATGCCATGACAGCCAGCAGTACAGCAATGATCGGCTGTACGGACTTCGTCATAAGTTTGACCTTAGGCGAGTCTTTAAATAAGTTAACAAACTTAAACAGCAAAATGACTGCCAAAGCGGATGGAAGAATGGTTGCTGCAAGAGCTATAACCGCTCCTAATACCCCGCCTAATTCGTAGCCGATAAAGCCTGCCATTTTTGTGGCGATGGGACCCGGCAGAGCATTCGCTATAGCAAGTACATCGCCAAACTCAGATAGAGTCATCCACCCATTGTTGTTTACCACTTCAATCTGAATCAGCGGGATGGTTGCCGGTCCGCCTCCGTAGCCTAATAAATTCGCAATTAAAAACGCCCAGAAAATATCCCAATAGATCATGAGCTTTTCTCCCTTACTGGAATGAATTCTTCCTTAACACTCTTCTCAGTCTTTTCTTTCCGATGCGCTATATAAAAAGCAGAAATCAGGACAGCCGCAATCAATATTCCCGGATGCCATTCCATAATCTGGACAAAGATTAATGATATGGCCGCGAGCAACAGTGTTTTCGCCATGCCCAGTCCCTTGCTGCCTTTTTGGAAAAACCGGTAGGCCATTTCAGCAAGCATAAAGCCGATAACAGGTGTTACACCTTGGACCATTCCGCTTACGATAGGCGATTGGCGGAACGAGTAAAGCACGCCCAGCAAGCCAAGCATGGCGATGATGGATGGCAGGATATGTGTAAGGATTGCTACGGTTGCCCCAAGCCCTCCTTTTACTTTAAAGCCAATATAAGCTGCCATTTTTGTTGCTATAGGCCCAGGCATCGTATTGGCTAAAGCTAAAATCTCCCCAAATTCTTCCTCACTCATCCACTTATATTTTTTAACCGCCTCAAATTCGATCAGCGGTATTGTCGAAGGACCTCCTCCATACCCTGTCACACCGGTGCGGGCAAATCCAATCGCCAATTCAAGATAAGGTTTCATGCGATCCTCCCTCTCTATCCTCTTTCATAAGTTCCTATGACTGAATAAGGACCCCATTCCGCTATTGCCATAACGAATGAGGCCCTTTTCTATTATCTTTTTATGTCTGCTTCTGTTACCACTTCATATCCGTCTTTTTCCAGATAAGATTGAAGTGCTTGTAAAGCAGCGGTTCCAACAGCCGTATCTTGCTCGCCATTCCCGCCGCTGATTCCGATTCCTCCAACTACTTCTCCGTTTACCACGATTGGGAAACCGCCAACAAACACAGCAAACTTCCCGTTAAGCATATGCTGGATGCCGAATGCTTCATTTCCTGGCAGTGCCGGGCCGTTTGGCTCTTTATTAAATAAATGAGTCGAACGTTTATGGCCTGAAGCTGTATAGGCTTTAGCAATGGCAATTTCAGGGCCTGTGATTCTAGCTCCGTTCATCCTTTCAAGAGCAAGCAGGCTTCCCCCATCATCTACAATTGCAATCGTTTCAAGGACATTAATTTCAGCTGATTTTTCCTTCGCTGCTTCAATCATTAATTTTGCTTCTTCTAGTTCCAATTTAAGGGCTGTTTTCATGTTCATTCTCCTTCTATCTAATTAGTAGCCGATATAAACAGTTTTGACTTGCGTGAAGAATTCAAGGCCAACTCTGCCGGATTCACGGAAGGTTGCCGTGCTGGATTGCTTCAAGCCGCCGAACGGAGCATTAATCAAGTTGCCGGTCGTTGTCCGGTTCACTTTTACCGTCCCTGCCTGAATGTCTTTTGTGAACCTGTTTGCCGTTTTTAAATTATTGGTCACAATCGAAGCAGACAATCCATAGTTAACATCATTCGCGATCGCGATGGCTTCTTCATATGTATCTACTTCGATAACGGCAATCACTGGACCAAATATTTCTTCTTTGGCAATGCGGTGATTTGGTTTTACATTGGTGAAAATGGCCGGGGATACAAAGAATCCTTTCTCGTAAGCAGCATTGGTCAAATGTTCACCGCCATATACAAGTTCAGCTCCATCTTCTTTGCCGAATTCAATATACTTCAAAACATTTTTTAATTGCTTTTCATTTGCAAGCGGGCCGATTTTAACTCCCTCTTCAAAACCGTTGCCGATTTTAAGGGCGCTTGTTTTTTCGATCAATTTTTGAACGAAGGCTTCTTTTACTTCTTTCAATACTATAACTCTGCTTGTTCCCGTACACGCTTGCCCTGTTAAGGAGAAGCCTCCATTTACGGTTAACGTCGCAGCAAGGTCAAGATCCGCATCATCCATGACAACGAGCGGATTTTTCCCGCCAAGCTCCATTTGGGTACGGGTAGTGAAAGAGCTCTTGCGGTGGATATCTTCTCCAGCAGCGGTTGAACCGGTAAAAGTGACAGCTTTAACAGCAGGATGAGTGACTAATGGATCCCCAACATCAGATGCCCTGCCAGTGACAAAGTTCAGGACACCTTTTGGCAGTCCAGCCTGCTGCAATGCTTCAACAAGACGAACAGCGATTAGTGGAGTATCTGAAGAAGGTTTGAAGACAACTGTGTTGCCTGTAATTAAAGCTGGAGCAATTTTTCTGGCAGCAATGGAAATAGGAAAGTTCCAAGGTGTAATGACACTCACTACCCCAAGCGGCTCTCTTTCCGTGGATACTTTCATATTCGGGTCATCATTCGGGAAGGTTTCGCCTGTGAAGCTTTGGCCTTCAACTGCATAATAGCGAAGCGTCTGTGCTGATCTTAACACTTCATTTTTAGCATCATTCACATGCTTTCCTTCTTCTCTTGACAGTTCTTCCGCATATTTGGCCGAATTTTCTTCCAGAATGGAAGCAGCTTTGTTTAAAATGGCAGCCCGCTTGGATGGGGCTGTTTTTGCCCATTCTGGAAAAGCTTCGTTTGCAGCTTCGATTGCCTGTTTTACATCGGTTTCATTTGATGCCTGAAAAACACCAACTACATCTTCAGTGTTTGCAGGATTTACGCTATAAAACTTTTTTTGGCTGGCTGATTCCTGCCATTCTCCGTTAATGTAGTTATGGAATGTTTCTACTTTTGTTGTAATCAAAACGATCACCTTACTTTCTGTTTATTTCTCCCTTTACTGCGCCAAATTCATAGTTATAAAAATAGCCGCCACTTAGACCTCGATTGACAAGATTTAGTGTGACGGCCTGGAATTGAAAATTCTTCAACTTGAATGAGTCTTTTTTGGTTATTTAGCTCCGGTAATTTGGCCTGTTGATTTCCGTTTCAGGAGCTCGCTTTCCGCGGGGCGGGCGGTGAGCCTCCTCGCCGCTTCGCGTCTGTGGGGTCTCACCTGTCCCGCTCCTCCCGCAGGAGTCTTACTCCTTCCACTTCAATCAACAGGGTGCTAAATCATTTAGTTGGCTTTCATACAGCCAATACTATTAATAATTATTTCATATTTATTTAGCTTCTACTAAAGATCCCAAATCCTGTTCCAGGTACTCTCTCCATAGGCCATCCATGTACATGCGGCGCATTTTGGCACCTGTACGTACTACTTCCAGGCAGCGCTGCTGCAGTTCTGGCGTGTCTGCGTGGTCTAGTACAATTTTGTAGCCGCGTTCGCCATGGATTTCATCGGATACGATGTGAAGGTCGAAGAATTCAATTTCTTCATCTGTAAATCCATATTGTGCACGAAGAGCAGGGGTTTGTTTACGATAGATATCAGGTACCTGAGACTCAAGGCCAACAACTAGAGCTGCTGTTGCAACAACAAAGTTTTCTCGAGCAGCCACTGCGTAGCACCAGCTTTGCAAACCTAATGTTGTTGGAGCCATGTTTTCAGGATTGATGACGCGTTCACGAGTTGTTCCGCAAGCTTCAGCAAAGCGAATCAGCAGGTCTGTATGACGGTCAGCAGCAATTTCTTCTTCATACATATTTTGAAGTGTGAAGTCTTTTGCTGCTTCGAATTTTGGATCTGATGGAGTGTTATGGTAGATATACGCTAAGTAGTCTGCGAAAGGTCCTACATAGTGGTAATGGTTTTCAGCCCATCTTGCAAAGTGCTTTCTTTCAAGCTTTCCTTCAGCCCAAGCTACTGTAAATGGAGCTTTCTGACTATGATTTCCTTTAATCGCTTCCTCTAGTTCTTTGCGAAATTCATCTTTAGATAATAATTCTGGCATGTATAAACTCCTCCTCGATTTTTATGTAGCCTATTGGCATTTGATATTTTGTATACCAAAACTTTTAAAAAATAATAGGTTGCTATTTTACAACCTCTATTCTTCTTGTTTTTTTGGTCTTTGGTATACCTTAATTGAATAATAACCTATTCTTTTTCACTTGTAAACACAATTTTTAGAATTTTTTAAAGATTAATTAAAGTTTCTGTTGAGAACTAGAATTAATATAGCAGTTCAGCTTTGAGATCAAGCAGCTCGGAAAGTTCTTCAGTAAGATTCTTTAAGGCTTCATCTACAATTTGCTTACCAATTTCCCTAGAGCCCTGTCTGCCATCTCCAATACATCCGTTTTGGGTCATTTCCTCATAGAAATAGAATCCCTGGACCGCTTTGCCAGGCCGCAGCCTTTTCCATCTTCCATCCTCTCGAATATCGCCTTTTTCTAATAGTTCGGTTCTGACCAGTTCAGGTGCCAGGTACAAAGCTTCTGAAACTTCACGCTCACAGCTGTGACCAAAAAGAGGCGATTTTACAAATTTCCCAATTGACTCCTTGGCTGATGCGGTTGTTTTTGCATAGTAGACTTCAACATCCAATTCTTTTGTAATCGTCATGGCGGCAAGATTCAAAGTAGATTGGTTGCCTCCATGTGAATTTAGAAATAGAAACTTCTTAATACCATGCTGCTTCAATGACGAAACCATATCTTTCAAAACAGCAATCAAGGTTGCTGGCTGCAGTGAGATTGTTCCAGGAAAATGCATGTGATGCTCGGATACCCCCATATTCACAACAGGAGTCACAATGGCATATGGAAACATTCTTTCTCCCAGCTTTATTGCCATCTTCTCCGCAAGCACTGCATCACAGCTTTCAGCCATATGCGGCCCATGCTGTTCATGTGCACCGACTGGAATAATAGCAATTTCAACTGTTTGTAATGACTCTTCTACTTCTTTCCAAGTCATTTTCGTTAGATCATAACAATTCATTTAATAATCACCCGCTACTCTAAGGTATTTTGTATACCATTTAATTTAAAAAATAAAAAACTATTTCGTAATAGCTGCTGTTGTCTTCTTTGGCGGAGTTACAGAGATATTTTCCTGAGATATTTCAATATCCTTCTGAATTGTTAGTTGGCAAGTTAATCTGTAGCCCTCATTCACCTTGTCACCTAGCATTTTTTCCTCTTTCCAATTAGGCGGTGCTAAATCTTCTCCCCCGCTAATAACAACGCAAGTACACTTTGTACATCTTCCCATTCCGCAGCCATACTTTAACTCTGGGAATTGGCGGATCCCCGCTAATACTACTAAATTTGCATTATCTTTTACTTGCTGTTCCACTTTCTTCCCATCAACATGGAGAGTAACCTTTGGCATATCATTACCCCTTTCAGTTTATTCGAAAAATTTAGATACTTTCAAAAAGTATACAACCTTTCTGGAAGATTGGCAAATAGGATTTTTTTAATTTAGGCTGTTTTCGCAAACTTTGTTGCTTTTTAAACAAATATTGTAGAGAGGTTGATTTCCGCTCCAGGCTGCTCAGCGAACGCGGGGTAGGCGGTGAGCCTCCTCAGCGCGCTGCGCCTGTGGGGTCTCACCTGTCCCACTCCTCCCGCAGGAGTCTCGCACCTTACGCTCCAATCAACCAACATTATTTATTGTTCTATTCATAAATCTATTCAAAAACAACAATCTTTTAGAAAACAGCCTAATTTATTATCTGTGATAAGTTATCTACTGATTTAGAATCGTGTTGACTTGAGGGGAAGGTACGGGACAAGCGAACCAAGGGAGACCCCGCAGGCTTAGAACGCCGAGGAGCTCTCAGTAGCCCTCGGAAAGCTAGTGTCTGATCGGAAATCAACACCTAATTTTAACCGGCTATCATTATATATTTTTTATCACTTTAACGGAATTATTAAAAAATTTAGAATATATCATTGAACATTTCTTCTCCTTGTTATAAAATACATTTAAGATATATGGTATACAATATTCCAGACGGGAGGAGATATGCGAGAAGCATACATATTAGGAGAGACATTTTTTCACCTGCGCATTCTAAAAATATTAAAGGAGTGGTAAATATGGGAAAATATATTGTTTTAACAAATAAAGATACCTTCCAAACGATTCTAGAAAATGAGGGCTTAAAGCCGGTTGAAACCTATCATTTTTATTTCTTCGATAAATTAAAGGCAAAATACACGATCGCAGAGGTTTTAGATGAGAATATGAAAATCCAGTTGTTTGAAGAATATGAAGGAAAAGAATATGTTAACCATATCGGTGTGAAATTCTTTGAGCGATTTGGAACCCTTGAAGCAGCCCGCGAGGAATTAGATGAGATTGTAAAAGCTTCAGGCAACAGTGAGGACTCTATCCACTCCAAGCTTGTTAAGTCTGATGAAGTAGCTGTGTAAACCTCTTTTAATAAGAAGATTTTGAACCCGGAGGAAGCTTCTCTTCTTCCGGGTTTGTTGTTCAGGAAGAGAATGGTTCAGCGGAATATCTTGTAGTGGATCGCTTTATATACTAACTATGAACTTTCAAAGGTCTCTGTAAAATAAAAAACCGCCAAGGATGGCGGCCTGGTTAGAATTTTAATGTCTTTCTCAATCGCGCTAATTTTCTTTCGGATTTTTCAACTGCATATTTAGAACCAAATAGAAAGTTGAACATTGGGATTTCCTCCTTTTTTTTCTTTCCTGTTATCATTATTATATAATGAGTTTTACTGGTTTACAACTAAATTGTATACCAAATACCATAATTTTATTTAATTTATGGCAAATTGGTGAATTAAACCTTTAAAATAAACATTTTGGTATACAACCTTAATTTAAAAAGGGTTTTTAATTTCTTTTCCCTTAACAAAAGATATTTCATTCACGATATTATAAGATGAAGGATTCTTTAATGATTGCGAGGGTGTCTGATATGCTTAGAGTTTTATTTTTATCTGTCATTAGCCTATATTTGCTGTCCACTCTAATGCCTGAATGGAAGATCGGTCCCCTCCTCTCCATTTTATGTTTCATTATTGTTGTTTTGACATTCAGGATTGCAAAGAGATTCGTCCAAGTCTTGGGGGGCATCTTCCTTGGGCTCGGGGTTTTGCTGCTTTGGACAAGCGGCTCACAGTGGCAAAATTATATCCTTGCTTTTGGACCGATGCTTGACTTGCTTACCATGTTTACTTTAATACCTATCTTGGGAATTCCCATTAGGATTGGGAGATATGGCGAGGGGATACAGGCGATTATTCAGAAAAAAGTAAAGACTTCCGGCCATTTATATATGATGACTTCCGGTATCTCTTACTTTTTTAGCATTTTTATGAACCTTGCAACGCTTCCCATGACATACTATTCCATACGTCCAGCGCTGGGAAGCTTTCCGGTCCGGAATAAGGAGCGGTTTATGAGCAGGGCGATCTCGAGAGGTTTTGCCATGCCTTTATTATGGGCTCCTGTTACACCCATTGTTGGGATTGTTATTACAATGACTGGAGTTAGCTGGGGATCCATCCTTCCCTATGTCATTCCGTTAAGCATGTTGGGATTAGGATTGGATTGGTTTATTGGTTCCCGCAAATCCCAAACGATGGCCATCCCACCCACTGAAAAATCCGTACATGAAACGGCAGCAGCTCTGGAAGGAGGCTTTGCGGGGCGGCCTGGCCGGGTTTTTCAAATTCTGGTTGCAATTGCTATCTTTAATCTTATTGTTTCCCTTGCAGAAACTCAATTCTCATTGCCGTTCTTAATTCTTGTCTCATTGATTGTCATTCCATTTGCGTTTAGCTGGGCCCTCTTCCTAAAAAAAGGAAAAGAATTTGGCAATCAGCTGATTGAACACCTTCAAACTTTTTCTATGAGCATGAAGGATCAATTCTTCATCTTTCTATCTACCGGATTTTTTATTTCAGCTATTAATTATTCCAATTTCAATGAAAAATTGTATGGCTGGATTGCAGCTTTTATTGACGTTGCAGGAGTGGAAATTTTTCTGATTATCCTGCCACTCATTCCTTTGGGACTGGCCTTTTTAGGCCTTCACCCTGCAGTATCACTCGCTTTAATGATTGAAGGTGTTAACCCGGATGCAATCGGAATCTCTCCGCACATTTTGACAGTCGCGATGCTGTCAGGAGCTGTTTCCTCCTTTTTGGTAGGTCCTTATAATGCTACGCTGGGCCTTATGTCAAACATTATTAAAGTCAATTCCTATAAAGTGTCCAACTGGAATATGCCATTTGCAGCTATATATGTTGCTTGTGTTATGCTGTATTTATTCTTATTAGAAAGCCTGTTAAGTTAATAGATTTCCGGGTCCCCGCTGCAGGTGCAGGGGGATTTTTTATCGATTTGGCCGATAAAAATGAATTTTCGTTGATATATGCTTGCTTTTCATTGATATATCCGTGATTTCGTTGATATGCCTGGTTTTTGTTGATATCCGAAAACCGGGCTGAATATGATTGCTCAAAGGCAAAAAAAGATGCTGATGTAGTCAATCAGCATCTTTTTCACTGCTTTCTTTTATTTCTCTCACAATCTCCTGTGCAAAATGACCCAAATTGCCTTCGCTATAGGAGCGGATGACTTCAGGAGCGAGTGATGTGAGTGCCCTTTTTATATAAGCGGACGGGTAGCCTTTATTGGTGAAGTCTTTTTCGATTTCCACTGCCGTTTTTACTGCATAATAGGTAGCCAGTTTGTTAATTTCAACTAATCTGTCTTCGCCATCTTTATTGATTTTTCCCAATGGTTTGTATAGTTCCATTACTTGTTCTGGCAAATGCTCCTCGGTAATAAACAATCCATTTCCATGCTCCAATAAATCTCTGGAATGGCCCATATATTTTATGCCATACACATTGTAAGACGGGAATCTCTTGCAGACTACTTTTGTAGGCAGAGCTGTAGCCATATTGATAAAGATTACCGAGGAAGAAAGTGCTTCAGCTGCTATGTTTTCCATAAAGGGAATCACCTTGCCGGCCGGCAAAGCCAATATGAGGATATCCACCTCTCTCAGATCCTGTTCATTTAATAAATAACCGTTTGGAAAACGCCGAATAAATTGTTCGGCTTTCGTCCTGCTTGGATGATAGATACCTATTTGGATGTTTTCTTCATTCCAATGCGCCATCATAGCTGCACCCAATTTTCCAATGCCCGCCAAGGCAACTTTGAGTTTCTTCACTAGATCACTCCTTATCTGCTAAACACTTTTAACTATAAAAAGGGCTTTCCTTCAGTTAGATTATTTCTAACTTTGCAGGATAGCCCTCTATTTTTCAAGCATGCTGATTATACTTTTACCAGATTAGTATTCCAATTAGAGTTGCGAGGAATAGGCTGGTGATAACCGGGATAAAGTTTTTCCTGGCCAATTCGAGCGGAGAAAGCTGCAGGAAGCCTGCTACTGCCACAAGGGATGACCATGCAACAATTGTTCCTCCTCCCCAAATGGCACCCATTTGTCCAATCGCTGCCAATGTGGAAGGATCGATGCCGCTTCCATTTGCCAATGCACCAGATAATGCACCGGTTAATGGCAGGCCAGAAAAGCCTGAACCGTCCAATCCTGTGATAAGTCCAACAATTAAAATACCAAAACCTGCAATAAATGCATTTTCGGGAATATAGGATTGGCCTGCCTGGATCATATCAAACAAAAATGCCGGTTTGGCAGCGCTTTCATCTAATGATAGGATTGTGCCTGTGAAGTCTGCACTTCCCATAAAGAAGAATCCGGCAATCGGAATAACGGGTGCCATCGCCCTGAACGCAAACACAAAACCTTCTGTCAAATGATCGCTAATCTTATCTAAAGCATGGATGCGGTTAAATGCAATGGTCGCGAGCACCAACAGAAGTGTTGCAACCCCTCCGATAAATGCAGCTCCATCTGTTCCTTCAAAGCCTGTTGCTCCAGTTAATTTTGATTGGAACATATAAATCATAACAGCAAGCATGGATAAAGGAACTAAAACAGCAAATACCTTTCCCCATGTATTTTTTCTCTGGATCGCTTCAGCACTTTCTTCTGCTGTTGCAGCAAGTTCATTGGCTACACCGAAAAAAGCTGCATCTTCAGGATTAAGCCCCGATTCAGCGTTATCATTCTTGACGATTGATTTTCTATGAGCAAAATAGATATAGGCAAGTGCACTTACTCCAGTAATCAATGAAAGAACTAACGTTTTATCAGCAACTAACACTTTATCAATGCCAGCTGCTTTGGCACTTAGCATCGGTGCTACTTGCATAATATAATCTGAAGAAAGAGCCATACCTTGGCCTGCGATAACAATAACCATCGCGGAAGTCATCACTGGAAGACCAGCACGCACCGCTGCAGGAACCAGCAAGGCGCAAATAAGCGGAACCGCAGGAGTTGGCCAGAAAAATAATGAAATGACGTATGTTGTCACCATTAAAACAAGGTACGAAACATGCCCATTCACCATGATTTTTTCAATCGGACCAATAAGCTTCTTATCAGCTCCCAAGTCTTTCAAAGAATTAAGTAAGGCAATCATGAGGGAAATGATTAAGAATATGCTAAAAAGCTCTTTTGCTGCCAGGAGGTTCGCGTTAAAAACGGCCTGGAAACCTGATATCAAATTTCCTTTATAAATGACTGCCACTAAGAATGTTCCCATAATAACCGGCAGCACAACACCTCTCCTAAAAAGCATCGTGGCAATAACTGACACAGTTACAAGTGCATATACCCAATGAGCAAATGTTAATTCCATTAATTCCCCTCCATTTTTTTATGAAATGTAACTCCCTATTAAGAAAAGCAAATAGATTGTAAAATTCTGGTTGAAAAGAGGCTATGATTATGCTTGATCTAGCTGTCTATGTATACCTCATTCTCACAATTAGAAAATATGACCAGGAGGATAAGAAAAATTTACCAAATAGCATACTGCATTTGGTGGATTGTATACCAATTATGGTTAAAAAAACATGTTGCCTTCTTTCGAGTAGCTCATGAAGGTTCATTCTACTGTACAACTATTATAATGATTTCAGCTTGCTTTTTACCTACTCTTGAAACTGGTAAGACCCTACCTGCTAATCACCTCCCATTGCCACTATTAATAACTTGTATACTATAATAACACTAAAAATGTATATTGTGCAAATAATTTTGAAAATTTAGATGTTTTAGCAAATTCCTGAAAATACCTTGCATTTTAATCTGTATTTGGATAGAATCAATGGTAAATTTGTATATAGTATATCGTATACCAAAAAATGCGTTTGCTTCCCCTTTTCACCATATTAATAGAATACATAAAATAAGGAGTGTCCTATATGTTAAAAGCTGGAATCATCGGTTATGGTACGCTTGGAAAAGGCATTGCAGAGTTAATAGAGGGAAACCAGGCCGGCAATATTGAATTAAAAACAATACTTGTTAGAAGAGAAACAGATTCTATGAAAGCATCTCAGCAAACATTTGGTTTTACTGCAGATGAAGAAGAATTTTTTAATGGGGATTTAGATATTGTCATTGAAGCAGCAGGTCATCAAGCTTTACAGATGTACGGGGAGAAAGCACTGGCAAGCGGCAGCCACCTTATTATCCTTTCTGTTGGGGCGCTGGGAGACACGGATTTCTTTGAAAATCTTCAAGAAACGGCCCAAAAGTACAATCAGCAAATCTTTATTCCTTCTGCAGCCATTGCCGGACTGGACCGAATCGCTGCCGGGGCTTTGGGTGAGATCGAAGAGATAACCCTTATAACAAGGAAACACCCGAGGAGCTGGGCAGGTACAATTGCAGAGGAAAAAGTAGATCTAGCAACCTTAACCGAGCCAGTTTGCATTTATGAAGGCAACGCACGTGAATCCTCGAAGTTATTCCCGCAAAGCGTAAATGTTTCAGCGGCTTTAAGTCTTGCCGGTGTCGGCTTTGAAAACACAAAAGTACAGGTTTTTGCTGATCCGACCATTCAAACAAATACTCATACCATCAAAGCGAAAGGCTATTTTGGCGAAACTGAGATATCCGTTTCAAATGTGCCTTATGAAACAAACCCTAAATCCAGTCCGATTGTAGCCATGAGTGTGGCAAAAGTATTAAAAAATTTAACTTCACCTTTGGTAATTGGAGTATAAAAAGCTGGGTATTATTGAATTTAGCAGCTTTGGAGTTCATTGAGGGACGATTTCGGTCTGATTACTACTGTAATGGTAGTTATCGAGTGGATTAACTACCATTTGACGGCGCTCACTCCTGTTTTGGTCGTTAATTGAACGGATTTACGACCATTTCCGGGCATTTACTCCTGTTTTGGGAGTTAACCGCACGGATTAACGACGATTTCGGGGCATTCACTCCTGATTTGGGAGTTAATCGCACGGATTAACGACGATTTCGGGGCATTCACTCCTGTTTTGGGAGTTAAACGCACGGATTAACGACGATTTCAGGCGATCACTCCTGGTTTGGGAGTTAATCGCACGGATTAACGACGATTTCAGGCGATCACTCCTGATTTGGGAGTTAATCGCACGGATTAACGACGATTTCGAGCGATCAAAGCTGATATGGGAATAAGCAAGTGGATTAACGATGAAAGCGATGCAGTACAAGTACATAATTGGGTTATCGTAGTTCATGAGGCCTAAAAAATAAGAAAGAGCATATACTGCTCTTTCTCAGTCTTTCTTTTCGCTCGGCTGAACGGCTTCTACATATGCTTTTTTAGAGTTTTCAATATGTATTTTTGTTAAATATTCTGCCATTTCTATTTCTTTATTGACAATCGCTTCCATAATTTTTAAATGCTCTTCCATTGACTGTTTCGCCCTGCCTGGGTTTTTGTGGCCGATCTTTGCAAAAGCCCGGATATAATCGGATAGTCCGCTTAGCATTTCGTAAAGCTTTACATTTTTTGCAGAGCTGTATAGGAGATGATTCAGGTCCCTATGAAGGTCGGAAGCATCCTCATCAGGATGATTCAGGTAATTTTCAACCTTTTTAATGCTTGCTGAGAACTTGCTTTTCGTCTCATCATCCAGCTTTTGCACTGCTAGTTTCGCAGCTAGAACCTCAAGAGAAGAAAGGATCGTGAATACTTCTATAATTTCTTTTTCAGAAATATCTGCCACGATAACCCCTTTTCTTGGCACGGTTTTGACAAACCCCTGGGATTCCAGCCGAAAAAGCGCTTCGCGAATTGGCGTCCTGCTGATGTTCAGCCTTTCTGCAAGTTCCCGTTCCACCAGCCGGTCTCCCGCTTTAAATTCACCATCTAATATTAAATCTTTAATATGAAGATAAACTCTCTCGCGAATAGAGATCAAATTATCCTCCGTCCAATTATTCCCCATCAAGTTCCCTCTTTCTCTTGGTATACTTTATACTGATTATAACTTACCTATTTCCAGAACAGCAATTTTTCTGGTTGTTTTAACCAAAAATACTTTTCTCTTCATTCCCTCTTGATATTCTGTCATTCCCAGCTACTCGTGCAATAATTTCACTAATAATCTCAGCCAGCTTTAAAACAGTGTATAATCGAGTACTGTTTAAGGAATGGACAGGGGATAAAGGATCTAGCGTATTGACGATCGCCTTCAAGTGGTAATCCCCCACACTTGGCAAAACCCTATTGACAGCATTCCCAGGAATAAATGGGCCTTCTCTCATTAATATATAGCCAACTTGCCGCTCATCCCCCAGACAGGCATCAATCCCGAATACAAACGGATCCTCATGGGATTCATGTATTTTTTTTAGAACTTTCTTGATATTTAAAGCATGGACCGGCTCTTTAAGGGTTCCATACACTGGGTAAGAAATATTCCGTTCTTCTAAAAGTTTTCCAACCATAGGGCCCAGTGAATCTCCTGTCGAACGGTCAGAACCAATACACAATATAACAATTTCCTTTGAAGTACTGTAGAAGATATCTTCCAATTTGGAAACCATTTTTTCGATTTCAGCTTCTTCTGTCGTTTCCTTTACTGATATATAACTAGCTGCGTCCACTATTTTTTTGCTTTTTTTGTTCATTGAAAAAGGCCACATTACCTGCTTCCCCTCCTCTCCTGTAACGATATTATGTAAAGTGTTCTATCTGATAACCGCTATTTTGCAATGTTTATATTTTTTTAGCAATGATAATTATTCTTAGTGTAAACAATGAATGCAAAAAAGGGAAATATTAATATAGTTAAGCTTATTACTTCATTATGTACCCTTGCAGACACATATATATTCGAAAGACCCTTTTTACAATCATACTAAAAAGCATTCATTAAGGGTTCATGCAAACCATATTAATTTGAGGAATATTTTGGTTGCTTATACAAACTCTATTATTAACGGAGGTGAACAACATGGCTAAAAATCGAAATGAATTTCAGAACAGCGACACTCATCAGGAAGTGTTAATGAATCGGGTAAATCAGACCTTTGATAAAATGACAGAAGACGTGAAGAATATGGTAGGTGAAAATGAAAAGAGGAAGAATAATAAATGAAGTAAAAAAGAAGCTGGCATAAATACCAGCTTCCGTCACTTTTATTCTCTGGGTTATCTTAAAACCCTGATGCCCCAACAGGAACAATACCGTTATAATCCGTCCAGTAACCTGCTAAAGGATAGGCCGGTATATCATTCCAATGTTCTGGATCCACTTCATTGACCTCTCCTGTCACATATCCATAAACAAGGGATTTTAAGGCTAAATAGTTTTGTTTTGTTAAGTATCCATTCGATTTTTGGCCAAGGCTGCCATCGCTTGAATTTCCTTTTGTTTCAAAAAACACTGCCGGATGGCTGTAATGGTCTGGGTTCAAACCGTTATAATTCAATCCCATCATCATCGCTGACACAACTCCGCCTTTAATATCAATATCGTAGCCAACCTGGTTTTCACTATCAACAATCTGGTAACGGTCGATATGAGTATAGCCATATCCGCTCATTTCGTCATAGACGTATGCAAGCATCTGTCTGGTTACATCATTGTAATTCTTATAACCAGGCAATGTTGGCCCATTCGGAGCAAGAGAGACCCCAAGGGAGAAAGAAGTCGCTTCATTCGTACCATAAACCTGCTTTAATCCCTGATGATGCAAGTCAATGGCGAAGTCCGGCTTCAATTCTGCCCAATAGGAATAAACCACTTCAGATTCTTTAGCTTTAAAGCCGCCTTCCACCCAATCACGATTTAAATCAAGTAATTGTCCAGTTTCCATAATCTTCGTGCCGCGGGTATTCATTTCCGCCCCATCCGGATTATACATTGGAATAAAATAAAGAGTGGACTCTTCCAGGACTGTTTGAACTTCCTTTGAATTGTTGCTGGCATAAGTTTTTAACAGCTGCAGCGCTGCCTCTGTTACCAGTTTTTCATTCCCATGGATTTGTGCCTGAATCCAGATCTTTTTTTCACCAGTCCCTACCTTTGCTGCATAAATGCTTCTGCCCTGCTCTGATTTTCCGAAGCGATCCAAAGTAAAAACTTCTACTTTCCCCTTGCTTGTCTGTTCAATGCTTTTGAGAGTTTTAACAACTTCCTCATAAGAAAGCATGCTGTTAATGTTTGTGTTCCCTTCTGTTGATGGTCCTCCTGGAACTGTCGCCGCGAAGGAAAGCGTGGAGAACAGCAATACAAATATGGCTGTCAGCATGCTGGCTTTCCCTGCAATGTTCATCTTCTTCATATGTATTCACCCCTTTAATGTAGTCCCGTTTTCATTCGGGACTCTAAAAGAATAGTATAAGAAGATCTTGACTATTAATAGAGTTGAAAGTATGAATTTTCAGCCAATTAAAAGTACAGGATTTTGGTTATTCTCCTATTTTTATAGTACAAATATAGGACAACAAATGCTTTTCTCCTTTAAACCGACAAAGAATTGAAAAATAAAGCAATCATTCATCCTCCCTTTTTCCTATATTTAAATGCTTGCCTTTATCGAAAAAAATAACTATTTCGCGTTCCGAAAAAGATGCTATAATACTATTTATAAAAAATTAAAAAGAAGGCGAAGATTTGAAAAAGAGATTATGGCTTACATATGGAATGCTGACATTAGCAACTGCCACCTGGGGCAGTGCGTTTATTGCCGGAAAGTTTGCTGTACAAAGCTTTGAGCCCGCTACGGTAGCTTTTCTGCGATTTTTGGGAGCTGCTCTCCTGCTTTTCCCGCTTATGTGGATCATGGAAAAGGATCGGCAGAAACCTTCATTAAAAGATCATGGCTTGTTTGCTGTTCTTGGCTTAACCGGAATTGCCCTGTATAATATCTGTTTCTTTTTAGCTACCAAACATGCACCGGTTATTAAAAGCTCTTTATTTATTGCCTCCAACCCAGTGCTAATCGTGCTTTTATCAGGGTTATTTTTAAAAGAGAAGATTACAAGAAACAACATCATTGGAATGGGAATTGCTTTGACAGGGGTTGCTTTTATCATTACGGACGGTCACCTGCTCACCCTTTTTCAATTCGGTTTTGAACCAATTGACTTTGTATTGCTCGGAGCTGTTGTGAGCTGGGCCCTATACAGTGTCGTGGGTAAAATCGTACTAAAGAAATTTAGCTCAGTCGAATCCACCACTTATGCAGTGGCATACGGAACAGTCTTTCTGATGCCATTTGCTTTAACTGAGACATCTTGGCAGGATGTCCAGCAAGCCAGCATGATAACTTGGACTGCTATTGCTCATATGAGCATTTTCGTTACAGTTGTTTCCTTTGTTATGTATTACAACGGAATTAAAGAAGTGGGTGCAGCCAAGGCTTCTATTTTTATCAATGTGATGCCAGTTTCTGCTGTTATTATGGCTACCGTCTTTTTGGGTGAAACCTTCACATTGGCTCATGCCATTGGGGCAGGCTTCGTTTTAACAGGCGTTTATGTAGGCACGAATACAACATTATTTAATAAAAAGCATCGAAATAATGTGCTGAGAAATAAGACTGCTTAGATTACTAATCAAAGCTAAGAAATGTACATAATAAACGTTTAAGGGGAGAACATTTATGATTCATACACTTTCCATAAAAGATCAGCATCTTCACGGTTCATTCAGCAATGAATACCAGCCTATTTTAACAATAGATTCGGGAGATTCCCTCCGGCTTCAAACGCCAGATATCCAATGGGGGTATTCTGGCACAATGGATGAAGAGCGCGTTGTTTTTCATTCAAAAGAGAATGAGGAGAAGCCTGGACATCCGATGGTAGGACCTATCGAAATCAAAAAGGCCAAGCCTGGAATGGTTTTGGAAGTAAAGCTTAATGATGTAGTGCCTGGATGGTATGGACGAAATTGGGCTGGAGGCAATAAAAGCTGGCAGAACGATCAGCTTGGTTTAACTGGCGGAGAGCGAATTCAATTGGATTGGGAACTGAATCCGGTCACCATGACAGGGACCAGCCAGATTGCAGGCCGTCCATTTCATGTAGCCCTTAATCCATTCATCGGATTGATGGGCGTTGCACCTGCAGAGCCAGGGGTTCATTCAACTTCTCCACCACGATATTGCGGCGGTAATATTGATTGCAAAGAGCTTGGCAGAGGAAGTACCTTATATTTGCCGATCTCAGTAGAAGGAGCTCTTTTCTCCATTGGCGATGGCCATGCGGCACAGGGAGACGGGGAAGTATCCGGGACAGCCATCGAATGTCCAATGGATTTAGTTGATATTACGTTAACGGTTAGAGAAGATATGCATTTAAAACTGCCAACAGCCAATACTCCTTCAGGCTGGATTACATTTGGTTTTCATGAGGATTTGAATACTGCAGCTGCTGATGCTTTGAATGGAATGGTGGAATGGATCCAGGAGACACATAGGCTTGGAAAAGCTGAAGCACTAGCATTAGCAAGTGTAACGGTTGATTTGAGAATTACACAGGTGGTAAATGGGGTTAAAGGAGTCCATGCTGTGCTGCCGCATGGGGCGATAAGGTAAACAACAATAAAGGCTTGTTACCGGCTGACACAGGTGAACAAGCCTATTTTTCTAGTCATAATCATAGTAGCTTTTTTGCTTGCCAATAAACGAGCTTGCCAATTCCAATGCTTTTTGGTCGTCTCCCTTTTTAGAGTAATAATGAAATAGCTTTCTCTCGTAATGGTCGATTAAAATGCCATAGCCAATTTTCTTAAAGAAAGGGAGGGCTGACTCTTCTATTAGTTGATAATAATTTTCTTCTTCATCTTTTAGCAAATGAAGATGCAGCTGAAAATTGATCAGCGTGTAAGAATCCATTTCCTTTGCCTGCTTCAGCCCTTTTTCCGCTAGTTCGATTAACGTTGCACGGGATTCCAGGCTGCCTTTAAAGCAGGTATGTAAATATCCATCCAAGGCTGTTAAGTAATGAGGGGCGTTTTTATCCGTTAATTTAAGTGCTTCCTTATAGAGAGCAGCTGAATCCGGATATTTCTTTCGACGAAAGTATTCAAAACCAAGATTATAATAGAGCTTGGATTTCCTGTCACCTGAATTGCAGGCATCACATAATTTAATGAGCTGTTCATATTTTTCTTTCGTCTCAAAGAAATCATGAAGCTCCTTTGAGTTGAGCTGGATAATTAAAAGCATTTCTGTATCAATAATGCGCAGGATGTTTAAGGTTCGCTGAAAATATTGAAGAGCCTTTTTACCATAATAGTAGGCTGTAATATTTGAATGGATTGAATGATAGGCAATCGCCAAATGATAATAATATTCTTCATGATGGTATTGGTCTTGGTCGATTGAAGTTAAACTGCTGATGCAATCACGATATTGCCCGGTTAGAAAATAGTAAATTCCCAATATATGCTTTAACATATTATGGTCATGGGGTGAAAGTGCCGTATCGTTCTTTTGAATTCCCTGTATGATCTTATAAGCTGAATCCAATTGATTCACAGATAAGTAATATCTCGCTGAAAGCATGCAATATAATAGCTGAAATTCTGGCATATGGATAAGTGATTCTTCTTCCAGTTCGTTTTTAAGTGTTTCTGATTCATGAATACGCTGCATAATCATGTGTTCATGCCATTCATTCAGCCTTTTGGAAAGCTCATGATATCGATTCATTTCATCTTCAGGATTAATGTTAAGTTTCTTGGCAAGCAGAAGTGTAATTTCCCCTGAATATTCGGTGATTCCCCGTTCAATTTTACTTAAATGGGTAACGGAACAAATCCCTTCTCCCAGCTGCCCCTGTGTAAGGCCTGCTTTTTCTCTGTAAAATTTAATGATTTTCCCTAATATCATGCTGCACCTCGGTTAAAAGTTTCTATTATTATAGTTAAACTCTAAGCGACTTTCTATAGATTTTAAAAAAAAAGCAGGAGAATCATTCTCCCTCTTTGAGCACACTTTCCTTTAGGTACTAAACAAATCATCTTTTAGATAATTGTTTGTGAGGCACGTGTTTCCTATTGAACATGATTTGTGAACTAATATGAAGCCCTTTTTTCTTTCCTTGCTTCGGTTTTCGTCGTCATGATAGCACCATGAAGACCTTTCTTCTTTCCTGGCTTCCGTTTTCGTCGTCATAAGAGCT